>CAIQDO010000193.1 GCA_903870555.1 uncultured Caulobacteraceae bacterium | reverse complement strand
CGACACCTTCCGCATCGCCGCCGAGGAGTCGGTGCGAATGACCGGCGAGGTCCAGCCGCTGGATATCGCCCCCCGCGCGCGCGGGTATCAGGGGATGTGGAAGCGCGTGCCGATCGGCCCCTGCTCGTTCATCTCGCCGTTCAACTTCCCCCTCAACCTGGCCGCCCACAAGATCGCCCCAGCCCTGGCCGTCGGCTGCCCCTTCGTGATGAAGCCGGCCTCGCGCACACCGCTGGGAGCGATCATCATCGGCGAGGTGCTGGCTGAGACCGATCTGCCCAAGGGCGCCTTCTCGATCCTGCCGGCCAGCCGCGACGGCGCCGACCTGTTCACCACCGACGACCGCCTCAAACTGCTGTCCTTCACCGGTTCGCCGGATGTCGGCTGGGACCTGAAGGCCCGGTGCGGCAAGAAGAAGGTGGTGCTGGAGTTGGGCGGCAACGCCGCTGTGATCGTCGACCACGACGCCGACCTCGACGACGCCGTCGAGCGGATCATCTTCGGCGCCTTCTACCAGTCGGGCCAGTCCTGCATCGGCGTGCAGCGGATCATCATCCACGCGGCGATCTATGACGCCCTGCGCGACCGGCTGGTCGCCAAGGCCCGCACCCTGATCTGCGGCGACCCCAAGGACGAGACCACCTTCATCGGCCCGATGATCGACGAGAAGGAGGCCCGCCGGCTCGACGGCTGGATCGAGGAGGCCCGACTGAAGGGCGCCACGGTTCTGTGCGGCGGCCGGCGCGACGGGGCCATGCTGCAGGCGACCCTGCTTGAGGACGTGCCCACGGGCTGCAAGATCCGCGACGAAGAGGCCTTCGGGCCGGTGGCGATCCTGTCGAGCTTCACCGACTTCGAGGCGGCGCTGGACGAGGTCAACGACTCGAAATTCGGCCTGCAGGCGGGCATCTTCACCCGCGACCTGGAAAAGATGCTGACCGCCTGGGACCGGCTCGATGTCGGCGGGGTGGTGATCGGCGACGTGCCCAGCTACCGCGTCGACAACATGCCCTATGGCGGGGTCAAGGATTCCGGCCTCGGCCGCGAGGGCGTGCGCTTCGCCATGGAAGACATGACCGAAATCCGCAACCTGGTGATCCGCCGCCGGCCGCTGTAGGCGGCATCAGCGGGAGTCAGTGGGCGGCGCTCCTGGAGAACAGGGTCAGCACGATCACCCCTGCGAAAATCAGCGCCATGCCTGCGAGCGCCGCGCGATCCAGCGCCTGGCGGTAGGCGAACCAGCCCACCGCCGCGATCAGGGCCATGCCGACACCGGACCAGATGGCATAGGCGACGCCGATCGGGATTGTGCGCAGCGTCTGGGACAGGAAATAGAACGACGAACCATAGCCGGCGATCACCATCGCCGAAGGCCAGGGGCGTGTGAAACCTTCCGCGCCCTTCAGCGCCGATGTGGCGACGACCTCCGAGACGATGGCGAGGGCGAGATAGAGCCAGGGCATAAGCGATTCCCAACGACCGACAGCGCGCGGCGGGAACAAGCTTCGGCTGCCTGCCCGCGTCTGTCGAGCGCGATCAACCGTTGAGCGCCCTGACGGGCCTCAACGGCAGTGGGTGCTGTTGCTGTCAACCGATGAGCCGATCGCGGCGCCGCCGATGGCGCCGAGCAGGGTCCCGAGGGTCCGTGAGCCCCGCGGCGCGATGGCGTCGCCAAGGACGCCGCCGGCAATGCCGCCAACGATCAGACCGGTGGTGCCGTCGGAGCGGCGGCAATAGTAGCGGTCGTCGGAGCCGCGATAGACCTGTTCGTCGCGGGCCATCGGACGCTCCTGATATCGCGGATCGTCACGATAGTGTTCGCGGGCGTCCCAACCGCGGCCGTCTTGGCTTTGCGCGTAGCGGGGGCCGCCGTCGTCATAGGTGGAGCAACCGGTCAGCAGGGCCGACACCGCCAGCAGCGGAATGAGGAGCGTTTTCATGAAGGGTTCTTTCATAGAGAGCTCCCGAACAACGTCCCCCGCCCGGTTTCGTTGCGTGTGGCGGGTACAATGGCGCGACCGGCCCGACGGACCACCCTGGTCCCCCGCCCTTGGCGCGGCTAGGCTGCGACGTCGCCGGGCGTCTCGTCCGTCACGGTCGAGACTTGGAGGGGTGCTTGCAGGATACCGGGGACATCGCGCGCGAAGGCGGGCTGCACAAGGACCTGACCAAGGGCCAGGTGATCATGATCAGTCTGGGCGGAGCGATCGGCACCACCCTGTTCCTGAGCAGCGGCGTGGCCCTGGGTTACGCGGGGCCTTCGGTGCTGATCAGCTACGCCATCGCCGGCTTCATCGCCGTGGTGATGGTGTTCAGCCTGTCGGAAATGGCGGTGGTCCATCCCTCGGCCGGGTCCTTCGGGACCTACGCCGAGACCTACCTCAATCCCTTGGCCGGGTTCGTGGTGCGCTACACCTATTGGCTGGCGCAGGTGATCGCCACCGGCTTCGAGGCTGTGGCCGCCGGCATCTATATGACCTGGTGGTTTCCCGCCTCTCCGGTCTGGCTGTGGTCGCTCGGTTTCGCGGTGATCGTGCTCTATGTTAACGCTCGATCCGTCGGCAACTTTGGCACGGTCGAATACGCCTTCTCCTTCATCAAGGTGACGGCCATCGTCCTGTTCATCATCCTGGGCCTGGCGCAGATCCTGGGCGTGGGAAGCCCGGCCGTGGGACTGGGCAACCTCTACGCCCTGCCCGGCGGGGTGTTCCCCCATGGCCTGCACGGCATGTGGATGGCGGTGATCCTGGGGGTGCTGTCGTTCGTCGGCATCGAGGTGATCGCGGTGACCTCCGGCGAGGCGGTCGATCCCAAGACCACCATACCGGCGGCCCTGCGCACCACCGCCCTGCGCATCTTCCTGTTCTACGTCCTGGCCATGGCGGTGGTGGCTGCCCTGATCCCCTGGCCCCAGATCGGCAGCGGGGTGGCGGTGACCCAGAGCCCGTTCGTCAAGGTGCTGGCTCACAGCGGCGTGCCGGAGGCCGCCGGGATCATGAATTTCGTCATCGTCAGCGCCGCCCTGTCGAGCATGAACACCAACGTCTACCTGTGCTCGCGGATGCTGTTCTCGCTGTCGCGGGGCGGCTATGCGCCGCGCTTTCTGGGACGATTGAACAAGGCTGGCAGCCCCTTGGCGGCGACCCTGCTGTCAGGCGGCTGCATCCTGATGGCCGCCGGCCTCGCGAAGTTCACCCCCAAGGCCTACAGCTATCTTCAGGGAGTGGCCCTGTTCGGCGCCCTGACCGTCTGGGTGCTGATCCTGGTCAGCCACATCGCCTTCCGCCGGGTTCACAAGGCCGCCGACCTGCCGGTGCGGATGCCGTGGTTTCCGGTGATGCAGATCGCCGGCTTGGCGCTGATGGCCGCGCTGCTGGTCACCATGGGGCTGGACGCGGACTGGAACCTGTCGTGGAAGGTCGGCATCCCCTGGCTGATCCTGCTGACCCTGGCCTATTTCGTACAGAAGCGAACCTTCGCGGCGCGCAACGGCGCCCTGTCGCCGCGCGCTACGCCTGAGGCCGCCCTTGACTGACCTCGTCCGCCTGCCCACCGCCGCCGAGGTCGACGACGCCCGCGCCAACATCGCCGGAATCGCCCGGCGCACGCCGCTCTGGCGCCTGGACCTCGACCTGCCGGACACCCGCATCTTCCTGAAGCTGGAGAATCTCCAGCCCCTGGGCTCGTTCAAGATCCGCGCGGCCGCCAACGCCATTCGCGTCGCCGGAGAGGACGCAGTGCGCGGCGGCGTGGTGTCGCCGAGCGCCGGCAACTTCGGCCTCGGGCTGACCCTGGCGGCGCGGCGGATCGGCGCGCCGGTGACCATCGTCGTTCCCGACAGCGCCGCATCGAGCAAGGCGGCCAGACTCGAGTCCATGGGCGCCACGGTGATCCGCGTGCCATTCGAAGACTGGTGGCGGGTGCTGACGACCCGGCGTTTCGACGGCGCCGAGGGGCTGTTCTTCCACCCGGTGGCCGATTCGGCGGTGGTGGCCGGCAACGCCACCATCGGCGCGGAGATTCTCGAAGACCTGGAGGCGTTCGACGCCGTGCTCGTCCCGTTCGGCGGCGGCGGCCTGATAAGCGGCATAGGGTCGGTGATGCGCGGCGAGCGGCCAGGCGTGCGGGTGCTGGCGGTGGAGTCCGAGGCGGCCCGGCCCGCCGCCGCCGCCCTGGCCGCCGGCCGTCCCACCCAGGTGACGCAGGAGCCGAGCTTCGTCGACGGCATCGGCAGCGCCACGGTGCTGGACGCGATGTGGCCGCTGGTGCGCGACACCGTCGATGACGCCCTTTGCGTGTCCCTCGCCGAGATCACCGCCGCCATCCGCCTGCTCGCCGCCAGGCTGCACGTCATCGCCGAGGGCGCCGGCGCCGCCCCCCTGGCCGCGGCCCTTTCAGGTCGGGCGGGCAAGGGCGACCTCGTCTGCATCGTTTCCGGCGGCAACATCGACCCCGGCAAGTTGGCGACGATCCTCGAAGGCCGGGAGCCGGCCTGACCCATGATCGAAGCGGGTGACCTGAAGCGGGTGATCTTCGGCTGCGGCAACTTCGGCGGGCTGGGCTCGTCGCCCGCCTTGCGCGACAAGGGAGACGACGAGGCCCGGGCCCTGACGCTGCTGGACCAGGCCCGGGACCTCGGCCTCACCCGCTTCGACACCGCCAACACCTATGGCGGCGGCGTCAGCGAGACGGTGTTGGGCGCGTGGCTGGCGCGGCAGGACCCCGCGTTCCGCGACCGCATCCAGGTGGCGACCAAGGTCGGCAATCCCAACGGCGCGCCGCCGGGGACGGCTCCCCTGAGCCGGGACCAGGTCGCGTTCCATCTGGACGACTCGCTGCGCCGCCTGGGCGTGGAGCGAATCGATCTCTACTACCTGCACGAATTCGACGCCGCGACGCCGCTGCAAGAGACGCTGGAGGCGCTCGATCGCGCCCTGTCAGCGGGGAAAATCGCGGCCTTCGGCGTCTCCAACGCCACCCTCGCCGACCTGACGGCAGTTCTCGCCCTGACCGGCGGCGCCCTGCGTCGGGCCTTCAGCCATGTGCAGAACGAGTTCAGCCTGCTGGCGCGCCGCGACCAGGCCGACGTCATCCCACTCGCCCGGGCGGAGGGGCTGGCCTATGTCGCCTTCAGCCCCCTGGCCGGGGGCCTTCTCAGCGGCAAGTACCGGGCGGGAGAAGCGGCCCGGCCCGGCACGCGCGTCAACGACGCCCCCGCCTACTACGACCACCTGCTCACGCCCGAGACCTTCGCGGCGATCGAGCGTCTGCGCGGCGAGAGCGAGGCGCGCGGCGGGACGATCGCCGGCGCCGCCCTGCGATTTATCCTCGACACACCCGGCGTCGACAGTCTGATCGTCGCCCCGCGCTCGGCCGATCAGTTCGCCGCCTACTTCGCGCGTCGCGGCTAGAGATCCACCGGCAGGGCCTGAAGCGCGTGGGCGGCCTCGCGGCGCCCGGTGGCGCGCAGCCACAGGACGATGGCCGCGGCGACGAAGAACAGGGCCGGCAACACCATCAGCCCCGCCTCATAGCCGCCGGTGCGGTCCTTCAGCACGCCCCAGCCGAACGGCGCCAGGAACGAACCGATCATGCCGATGGTGCCGATGGCCGCCACGCCGCCCGCCGCCGACCGGCCCGACAGACGGTCGCTGGGAATCAGCCAGATCACCGCCGCCGCCGCGCTATAGGCAGTCTGGGCGACGAGATAGGCGATCATGGTCACCACCGGCGTATGCACGAGGGCCATCAGCGCGAAGGCGACGACCACAATGAGCAGCGGCACGGCGACGTGAAGGTGGCGCTCGCCGACCCGATCGGAACGGCGGCTGACGATGATCATGGCGCCGCCCCCCAAGAGGCCGGCGGTCGCCACCAGCAGGCCGACCCGGGTGACGTCGAGTCCCGTGTACTGGCCCAGTACAGCGGGGGCCGACAGGTTGAAGGCATAGTAGGCGCCCAGGGCGAGCATATTGACCAGGCCCATGCCGATCACCAGCGGGCTGAGCAGCGTCGCCTTCAGACCCGGGTCTGGCTCATGGGCCAGGGCGGCGCGGTCGGCCGCGAGACCATCGGCGATCCACGCCCGTTCGCCCTCGGTCAGCCAGGGCGCGGTCGCCGGCTCATCCGGCAGAAGAATCAGGAACACGACGCTGAGCGCCACAGCCGGCAGGCCTTCCATCAGGAACAGCCATTGCCAGCCGGCCAGGCCGAGCCGCCCGTGCAGCCCGAGCAGACCGCCGGCCACCACGCCCATGAACACATTGCTGAGAGGATAGGCGATGTAGAAGCCGCTTATCGCCCGCCCGCGATAGGCGGCGGGAAACCAGCCCATCAGATAGAAAACCGCCCCCGGGAAGAACCCCGCCTCCGCCGCGCCGAGCAGGAAGCGCATGATATAGAACTGCGTCGGCGTGCGGACGAACATCATCCCCGCCGCCAGCACGCCCCAGCTGATCATGATCCGGGCGATCCAGCGCCGGGCGCCGACCTTGGCCAGAATCAGGTTGGAGGGGATTTCCAGCAGGGCGTAGGCCAGAAAGAACAGGCCGCCGCCCAGGCCATAGACCGTGGCGCTGAAATGCAGGTCGGCGTTCATCCGCAGGGACGCGAAGCTGATGTTGACGCGGTCCATATAGGCCACGCCGTAGCCGACCCCGAGCAGGGGCAGCAGGCGCCAGGACGCCTTGGCGAGGGCGGTTCGGCCGATCGCCGCCAAGTCTGTCGAAGTCATCGCCCACCCCGCCCCGGATCCCCGCGGCGCCCAGCCCGCGGAATTCTAGGTCGACACTAGAGCAAACCTCCCTAAACCGGAATCGGTTTAGGGAGGATAATTTGCTCTAGAATCAATCGTTTGGAGCGCCCCTATTGCGAAAACCGGTTTCCACTTTTCGCGGGGCGCTCTAGCCATTCACCGCCTCGGCGTCGCATGCTTCCTGGGTTCGGACGGGAAAAACGGCCCAGCTTGCCGCAACAGGGAGATCATCCATGACCAAGGCGCCTTTTTGGCGGTTGTCGGCCGTCGATGCAGCGGCGGCGATCCGGTCCGGCGCCGCGTCGGCCGAGGCGGTGATGGAGGCGCATGTGGCACGGCTGCGCGAGGTCAATCCCGCTCTGAACGCCGTCGTCGTCGACCTGAGCGACGCGGCGCTCGACGCCGCGCGCGCAGCCGACCGCGCCCGGGCGGACGGCGCGCCGCTGGGCGACCTGCATGGCGTGCCGGTGACCATCAAGATCAACATCGACGTCGAGGGCCAGGCCAACTCCAACGGCGTCGTGGCCTTCAAGGACACCATCGCCCCCGGCGATTCGCCTGTGGTGGCCAATCTGAAGGCCGCCGGGGCGATCATCCTGGGCCTGACCAACACCCCGGAATTCTCGCTGCGCTGGCACACCGACAATCCGCTGCACGGCCAGACCTTCAATCCCTGGGACCGCGCCATCACCCCGGGCGGCTCATCCGGCGGGGCGGGTGCGTCGATGGCGGCGGGCGTCGGCTGCATCGCCCATGGCAACGACATCGGCGGCTCTCTGCGCTGGCCCGCCTCATGCAACGGCATAGCGACGATCAAGCCGACCCAGGGGCGTATCCCCGCCTTCAATCCCAGCGCCCCGGCCGAGCGGCCGCTGATGGCCCAGTTCATGTCGTCGCAGGGGCCGCTCGCCCGCACGGTCGCCGACGTGCGCCTGGGGCTGGCGGTGATGAGCCGCCGCGACGTGCGCGATCCCTGGTGGACGCCGGCCCCTCTGAACGGCCCGCCGTCAACGGCTCCGATACGGGTGGCGGTGGCCAGAAGTCCGACCGATCTGGACATCGATCCCGAGATTCGCGGCCTGATCGACCGGGCGGCCGGCTTCCTGTCCGACGCCGGCTATGCGGTCAGCGAGGTCGAGACCCCGAACCTCGACGCCGCCTGGACCCTGTGGCGCGATCTGATCTCGACGGAGATCGCCACCCTTCAGGCGCCGCAGATGCGTCAACTGGGCAGCGTCGACTTCAACCGGGCCTTGGCGGGGATCCTCGACCAGGCGACGATCCTCGACGGCGAGGCCTATATGCGCGCCATCGGCCTGCGCAGCCGGCTGATCCGCGACTGGCTGGCGTTCCTGGAGACCTGGCCGGTGATTCTGGCGCCGGCCGCCGTGCAGCCGACCCCGCCGCCGGGCGCCGATCTGGCCGACTCGGCGACAGCCCGGCGCATCTTCTCCAACGACCTGCGCTGGATCTCGGCGCTGAACGTGCTGGGTCTGCCGGCGGCGGTGACGCCGATCGGCTTCGCCCGCGGCGCGCCCGTCGGCGTCCAGATCATCGCCTCCCGCTACCGCGAGGACCTCGCCCTTGATGCCGCCACGGCGATCGAGGCGCGGGTGGGATCGATGACGGACATTCTGTGGGAACGCTGACGGCGGCGCGACAGGCGGGCGTCCGAGCCGGTGATTTTCCTGGCCGCGGCCGGGAAACTATTGAATATGACTCGCAATAAGCGAGGAGCGCGCCACCATGACAACCACCACGACTCTTGACGTCGTCATTGTCGGCGCGGGATTTTCCGGCCTCTATATGCTGCACAAGATGCGCGGCCTGGGCTTCACCGCCCGGGTCTATGAGGCCGGCGGCGGGGTTGGCGGCACCTGGTACTGGAACCGCTATCCGGGGGCCCGGGTGGACATCGAGAGCCACGAATATTCCTATTCCTTCTCCCCGGAACTCGAAGACGACTGGGTGTGGACGGAGCGCTATGCCGCCCAGCCCGAGCTGCTCAAATACCTCAATCACGTCGCCGACCGCTTCGACCTGCGCCGCGACATCCAGTTCGACACCCGCGTTCAGGCGGCCCATTTCGACGAGACGGCCGGGCGCTGGACGGTGACCACCGATGGCGGGGAGACGATCTCGGCCCGCTTCTGCGTCATGGCCATCGGCTGCCTGTCAGTGACCAAGGAGGTCGACCTGCCCGGCGCCGAAACCTTCCAGGGCGCCGCCTACCACACCGGCCACTGGCCGCATGAGGGCGTGGACTTCTCCGGCCTGCGCGTCGGGGTGATCGGCACGGGCTCGTCGGCCATCCAGTCGATTCCCCAGATCGCCAAACAGGCCGCCCATCTGACCGTGTTCCAGCGCACCGCAAACTACAGCGTGCCGGCGCACAACGCCCCGGCGGATCCCGAGGTGCTCGCCCACTGGAAGGCCAACCGCGCCGAACTGCGCGCCCAGGCCCGCCTGTCGCCCACCGGCTTCCTGTCGTGGGATCCGAGCGAGGCCCTGGCGGTGGAGGCCACGGAGGAGGAGCGGCAGGCGGTGTTCGAGGACCGCTGGCGCCGCGGCGGGTTCGCCATGGGCGGCGCCTACGCCGACACCCTGGCCGACATGACCGCAAACGGCTACGCGGCGGCCTTCGTCGCCGACAAGATCCGCGCCCTGGTGGCCGATCCGGCGACGGCCGAGAAGCTGATTCCCAAGAGCTATCCCTTCGCCACCAAGCGCCTGTGCGTCGATATCGACTACCACGTCACCTACAACCGGCCGAACGTCAGCCTGGTCGACCTGCGCGAGGAGCCGATCGAGACCATCACCGCCACCGGCGTGCGCACCGCGGCCGGCGACTACGCCTTCGACGCCATCGTCTACGCCATCGGCTTCGACGCCATGACCGGCCCGCTCGGCCGCATCGACATTCGCGGCCGCGGCGGCCTGGCGCTGAAGGACAAATGGGCCGAGGGCCCGCGCACCTACCTGGGCCTGATGGTCGCCGGCTTCCCCAACCTGTTCCTCGTCACCGGTCCGGGCAGCCCGTCGGTGCTGTCCAACATGGTGGTGTCGATCGAGCAGCATGTCGACTGGATCAGTGACTGCGTGGCCTACCTTCACAACCGCCAGCTTGCCGTGATGGAAGCCACCGAGGAGGCCGAGGCCGGCTGGGTGGCCCACGTCAACGAGTCGGCCGACGCCACCCTCTATGTCCAGGCCAACAGCTGGTACCTGGGCGCCAACATCCCCGGCAAGCCGCGGGTGTTCATGCCCTATGTCGCCGGCGTCGGCGTCTATCGCGAGACCTGCGACGCGGTGGCGGCCAAGGGCTACGAAGGCTTCGCGCTAAGCCCGACTCCGGGTTGACTGCGGGCGGGCCGCCCGCCCCCTCCACCACGCCCTTCGGGCGCGGTCCCCCCCCGCGCTTCGCGCAGGGGAGGATAAGGTATTGTTTTTGTTATCCTCCCCCGTGAAACGGGGGAGGGGGACCGCCGAAGGCGGTGGAGGGGGCGTGTCGCCGCGCCCCCAATCGCTCACATCGTCCAGGCCCCGCCCGCGTTGGTGCGGTATCCCAGGCTGCGGTAGGCCGCGTCGACCAGCCCCTGCCCGCGGTCGTTGAGCAGGATGCCCGGCCCCATCCGGTTCATGGTGTAGCCGAAGCTCATCCGGCACTCCGGATCTGCGAAGCCGAGGGAGCCGCCGGCGCCGACGTGGCCGAAGGCCGCTTCCGACAGGAGGACCGAGCAGGCCAGGGCGTTGTCCAGCCGGCGGTTGTCCATCGACTTCATGAAGCCGAGTGAGAATCGCGTCGGGATCGCCAGGGTGGCGTCCTCATGGGTGGCGACCGACACCCGGCTCATCCGCGTCAGCGTATCGGCCCCGACAAGGCGAACGCCGTTCAAGGCGCCGCCATTGGCCAGGGGCGCGTAGAGTCCGGCCAGGCCCCGACCATTGGAGACGCCGGTGGCCGAGCCGATCTCCGCGGCGCGGGCCGCCCGGGCGTTGGCGCTGAAGCCTCCCGAATTGAGCATGAACTGGGCGGTCGGCCCCGCCGGGTCGGCGCGGATGGCCAGGGCAATGCGGGAGTTGCGGGCCTGATCGTCGGCCGGCGCGGCGATCATCGGCGCCACCCTCGGCTCGAGCGCTTCTGGCAGGCCCATCCAGAAATCCACGCCGAGCGGACCGGTCACCGCGTCGCGCAGGAAAGCGCCCATCCGCTGGCCGGTCGAGCGGTGAACCATCTCGCCGACCGTCCAGGCGCTGGTCACCCCGTGATAGCCGTTGCGCGTCCCGGGCTTCCAGAACGGCGTCTCCCGCTCCAGCATGGCGACCATGTAGTCGTAGTCGTAATAGGCCCCGTCCTTGAGCTTTTCCCGCAGGCCCGGCAGGCCGACGGAGTGGTCGAGCATCATCGACACCACGGCCTCCTCCTTGCCCGCCTGACCGAACGCCGGCCAGTAGCGGGTGACCGGCGCGTCGAGGTCGAGCAGGCCGCGGTCGGCGGCCATGTGGGCGCACAGGGCGGAGGCGCCCTTGGTGCAGGAAAACACCACGCCGATCGTGTCGGCCGTCCAGGGATCGCCGTCTTCGGTTCGCCGACCGCCCCAAACATCGACCACCGTCCGCCCTTCGAGGGTGATCGACAGACTGGCGCCGACCTCGCCGCGGATTTCGAAGTTCTCGGTGAACACATCGAGCGCCTCGGTGAACCGCGGGTCGCACCAGCCTTCCACCGCGCCCATGGCCGTGGTCCGCGAAACGGCGTCCATTGATGTCTCCCCCTTTGGTTGGCTGCAGTCTGCGCCGGGCGCGGTGGACCGCGCAAGACATCACCGGCCTATGCGGGCCGCCTCGCCGGAAGCATCGCCAGCGCAAGCTCGACCACGGACTTGACCAGCCAGGCCGACAGCAGGCCCGCGGCCCCCCACGACCGGGCCGCGAGGTAGAACAGCGCCACCGAAAACACCGCGCTGAACCCGGAGACGATCGCCGCCCGCCTGGACGCGCCCTCGCCCTGCAGGCCGGCGATGCGGAGCTGCACGAAGCTGCCGACCACCACCCCGGCGCCGAACAGCCAGGTCGGCGGGCCGAAGGACGCGCCGACGACGCGGGCCAGCGGCCCCGGCGCCAGCCAAAGCAGGCCCCCCAGCGCCGCCAGGAACAGGGCGCCGACGGCGGCGGTGAAGGACCAGGCGCCGCGCAGGAAGGCCCCCGTCTCCTGGCCGGACGCCTGGCGGGCGAAGATGATCGGCGCCAGCACATAGGGAATCAGCCAGAACTTGCTGAACACCTCGAACACCAGAAAGTAGCCGCCATAGGCCGCCGCATCGAGGAACCTCAGGCCGAACAGCCGATCGACCGATCCGCTGACGGCGGCAATCACCGACACCGCGGCCAGGTCCAGCCAGCGGAGATCCGCCGCCATGCGCCGGACGTCCCGACCAAAGGACGCCGATCCACGTCGTGCCGAGTTTCCCAGGCCGGCGACCGCGACAACCGCCAGACGCGCGAGGGTGGAAACGCCCACCGCCAAGCCAAGCCCGGCGCCGCTGGCGATCAGCGTTCCGGCCAGGACGATTCCCCCGGCCAGGGCGCCCTGCTTGAGGCCGATGGCCAGGGCGTAGCGGCCGCGCAGGTCGTGCAGCACCCGCAGGTCGGTGACGCAGAAACCGGCGACGCAGAGGCCGGGCGTCCAGGCCAGCATCGACAGGCTGGCCGCGGGGTCGGCGAAACGCCAGACAAGGGCCAGCACCGGCGAGGCTAGCAGGGCCTTCAGCGTGCTGACGGCGAAAATGGCCGGCAGGCCGGCTCTGTGGTCCGGATCGAGGGCGTCGGCCTTCGTCGTTCCCGGCTCGAGACCCGCCGCGAGGGTGGCGATGAAGACGAAGCCGAGGAATTCCCGCAGCCTGGCCGGGGACACGACGTCCCTGAGCCCAATGACGGTCAGCAGGATCGCCGCCGCGGCCAAGGCGTAGGCGCCGGCGACCACGACCGCCCGCACGCCCAATCTGGCGAGGAAACGGGCTGGGCGGTCAGGCTTTGTGCGCATCGGCCTCGATCATGCGGGCATCCAGGCTCACGCGAGGGCGCCAGAGCGGTTCGGATTGCTGAAAACGGGTTCCGGCGCTAGACTGTCTTATGCGCGAAGTCTCGCGTTCGGGAAAAGGTCGATGAACAAATCGCTCATTGCCGCGGTCGTGCTGCTGTTGGGTTCGGCGAGCCAGGCCTTGGCGGCCGGGGTCTGCCCAACCCGCTCTCCAGGCGAATCCGTCCCGTCCTTCCGCGACCGGACACACAACTACTGCGAGGTCCATTGGCAGGCGCTGCTGTCAATTCCAGGCGGCCCCGGACAGACCCACGACTCCTACATCAACCTGTGTTCCAAGACCTGCTACAAGGCGGTCAGTTCCCAGAGTGCACAGAATCTGGGAGCTCAGAATCTGGGAGCTCAGAACCTCGGCGCTCAGTTCGCCGGAAATCAGATCGGCCTGCTCGGCGGGCTGGCGACGGCCGGCGCCGTGGCCGGCGTGGGCGCCTCGGCGGCCTCAGGCAGCGGCGCGCCCGCAAGTCCGTAGCGATGGCGGCGGTCACGACCGGCTCCGCTCGCGGCTAAAGATCCAAAGAAAACGCCGCCCCGGGTGACCGGGGCGGCGTTCTGGTTTCGGCGGAGGGTCGGCCGGCCTATTCGGCCGACGGATCCTTGCCCATGTTGCCGCTGGTGCGTTCGGCGATGCGGGCCGACTTGCCGCGACGATCGCGCAGGTAATAGAGCTTGGCGCGCCGGACGGCGCCGCGACGCTTCACCTCGATCGACTCGATCATCGGCGACAGCACCGGGAACACGCGTTCCACGCCTTCGCCGAAGCTGATCTTGCGCACGGTGAAGTTCTCTTGCAGGCCGCCGCCGGACCGGCCGATGCACACGCCTTCATAGGCCTGAACGCGCTCGCGCTCGCCTTCCTTGATCTTCACGTTGACGCGAAGGGTGTCGCCGGCCTGGAAATAGGGGATCTTCTTGCCTTCGAGCAGGCGGGCGACTTCCTGTTGCTCGAGTTCGGCGATGATGTTCTTCATGGTAAAAACTCTTTCATGTTACCGGGCTTTGTCGCCCTTTGCCTGTTGATTGGCGAGATGCGCCGCCCATAAGTCCGGGCGCCGCTCCCGCGTGGTCTCTTCCCTCTGGGCCTGCCGCCACTTGGCCACCGCGCCATGGTGGCCTGACAACAGCACCTCGGGGATATCCAGCCCCTCGAACGTCCGCGGTCTGGTGAACTGCGGGTGTTCGAGAAGATCGTCCTCGAAACTCTCTTCACTCAGGCTGGCCGCCTCGCCGAGAACGCCGGGCAGCAGCCGCACACAGGCCTCGATCAGCACCAGGGCCGCCGCCTCGCCGCCGGCGAGCACCGCGTCCCCGACCGAGACCTCCTCGAACCCCCGGGCGTCGAGCACCCGCTGATCCACCCCCTCGAACCGTCCGCAAAGAACGATCGGTCCCGGCGTGGAAGCCCACGCCTTGGCGCGCGCCTGGGTCAGGGGCCGACCCCGGGCGCTCATATACAGCAACGGGCGTCCGCGCCCCTCCACGCTGTCCAGCGCCGAGGCGATCACGTCCGCCCGCATAACCTGTCCCGGGCCGCCACCCGCGGGGGTGTCGTCGAGGAAGCCGCGCTTATCCTTGGAAAAGGCGCGAATGTCCACCGTTTCGAGTCGCCACAGATTCTGCTCCCGCCACGCCGTGCCAATCAGCGACACCCCGAGCGGGCCCGGGAATGCCTCGGGAAACATGGTCAAGACGGTGGCGGTGAAGGGCATGCCGCCACCTTAGCCGACGGCGGCGGCGGGAACGAGGCGGGGCGCGTGAGGGACCTTCGGGGCTATCGATAAAATCTGTTATCAGGAATAGACGGCGGGGGTCGCGGCGGCGCATTCGATGACGCCAACTCCGTGCGTGCAGTGGTCACCATCCACAAGTTGGTCGACGAGGCGGCGGTGTTCGTGGGGGCGAGGACTTATCTCGCCCGGCGCCGCGCGCGGCGGCGGCGCCCCCTTGGTTCAGGTCGCCACGAAAAGCCCTTCGAAGAACGGGCGGACGAACTGGCTGTTCGCCAGTTCGGGCGTCAGGCCGTTCACGAAGAAGGGCGCCTCGTCGGCCACGTTGATCATGGCCATCAGCATATGGGCCGCGAGGTGGGCGTTCACCGGGCGGATGGACCCGTCGGCCATGCCGTCACTGACGATGGCGCCCAGGCGGATGGCGATGCGATCGAACCGGGCGACCAGGTCCTGATGATAGGATTCGGGCAGGGTGGTGATGGCGGAGCTGCGCAGCACCTCGGCCTGCCCTGAGATCTGCCGTTCGACCAGCGCGACCGCCAGGATCTGGAGCGTTTGAAGTCCGCTCCGGGAATTGGCCTCCGCGAAGGTGATCGCGCGCCGGTAGACCTCGAAGGTGCGTTCGAAGCAGGCCGCGACCAGATCGTCCTTGTTGTCGATGTGATGATAGAAGGCGCCCTTGCTCAGGTTGAGGCGCGCGGAGATTCGGTCGACCGAGGCGCCATGGTAGCCCATCTCGTTGATCACCTGCGTGGCAGCCAGGATAAAGGGTGTCGCCGCCTCGTCGGGCGGCCTGATCGCCGCCACGTCGATGGCCGAAAGCGGTCTGGGCTCCCAGGGCCGCCCTGGGGCCGCGAGCCCGTTGAGGATGAGGTCCGAGGCTCGTCGGCTCCAGCGGGGATAGTCCTCGGCGAAGATGTCGGGCAGCCACACCGCCGTCCAATGCAGCTCGCCCATCAGCAGAGATGTGCGCGCATTGGCTCCGGGGCCGGGCGGGACCGTCCCCGCGGGCGCGCGGAACAGGGCGCGAATTCCTCGGAAGATCTTCAGATAGGCGTCGTCGACCTGTGGAGCGCCCAGGGCGCGGATGTCATTGGGGCTGGTCAGCTCCTCGACCTCTCCAAGGGACGCGCGCCGTTTGAAGTCGAAATAGACATCAAGGAGGGTTGTGACGCGCTCTTCGGGCGTGGTTCCCAGCGCGGCGTGGGCCACGAAGCCATCGAGCCGCTCCAGACCTCGGAGGAAACAGGCGGCGGCCAGATCCTCCTTTTTCTTGAAATAGTAGGCGATCGCCTTGGGGGCGACGCCCATCTCGCCGGCGACGTCGGCCAGCGTCATGCCGCTGACGCCGCGACGGTTGAGCACGCGGATGGCGGCGGTCACGAACGCCGCCTGCCGCGCCAGATACTTGCGCGTGGCCGGGCGTTCCGCCGCCGATTCGGACAGACTAACCATTGCGTGACCTTAGCTCATCGCCCGCGCCTGCCGTGAGCGCGCCGGCTGGCGCTATTCCGCCCCCAGTGGGTGGCCCGGCAGGTGGAGTGTCGCCAGCAGGCCGGCGGAGCCGCCGTCCCAGGCAATTCCCGCCTCGAAACGCCGCTCGTCGATCTGCCTGTGAAGCTCCAGGCTGCCGGGTAAAGGATCGACCCCGGGGGTGGTGACCTTGTCGAACCGCATGTAGCGGCGGTCGGCGGGCCTGTAGGGCGACCAGAGTGGCCGTCCGGCGCCATTGGGATCGCCCGAGCGGGCGAACGTCACCCAGTAGTCGCTCATTTCCTCGGCCAGGCGCCGGTCCACCGGCGTCGGCGGCAATGTCGAACCGACGCTGACGTCGGGGTTGTTGAACGCATAGGCGATCTCGGAGGCGTGGAAGGCGCCGCCCCGGCGCAGAGCGGTTGAGCCGAGGGCTGCGGGCAGGGCGCGCATCGCCTCGCCGGCCGGCGGCGTGTGGGCGAAATAGTAGAGCCAGGCCGGCGCCCCAACCTTGCTCATATCGCCGGCCCAGGCCTGCATCCGCCAGCCGAACTCGGAATCGCGATAGGCGTCGAACACCGCGGCCGTGAGGTCGCTCGCCGGGTACTGCTTCAGCCAGGCCGGAGCGAGGTCGCCGAACCGCGCCTCCACCTGCTCGACATAGGCCCGAGCCGTCGGGGGCGGGGGCGGCACGACGTAGAAGTCCGAGAGGCCCGATCCCTCGTCTGCGTTGAACCCGACTAGCACCGGCACGGCCCTCTGTTCGCCGAGGGCGAAGATGTCGCGGACGGGGCGCTTGAACATCACCCCATCGACGATGACGAACAGTCCGGGATTGATCGCGCCGGGCCGATCGGCGGCCTTTTGAAGGTCGGCCGCGGTGAGGCCCCGCAAAGCGTCCAGCCCGCCGCCCGGAACCGCTTGGCGGGCGAATTTCAACCCGACATCCTCCGCCGACGGCCGCCCTTGGGTCGGCTTGCGCAGGTCGAGCATGGAATAGAAATAGGCGCCGCTCTCGCCGATGGCCTTGTGGAACAAACCCTCGGTCCGGCGATTGGCCACCAGCAAGCTGATCGCCCAGCCGCCGGCGGATTCGCCGAAAATGGTGACATTGTTCGGATCGCCGCCGAAGGCGGCGATGTTGCGTTTCACCCAGCGCAGGGCCTCGATCTGGTCGGTCAGACCCTGGTTGCCCGAGGTCCCGGTCGGGGATTCCGCCGAAAGCTCGGGGTGGGCGAAGAAGCCGAAGATCCCCAGGCGGTAGTTGATGGTCACCACCACCGCGCCCTTGCGGGCCAGGGCGGCGCCGTCATAGGCGGGATTGATCCCCGATCCGTTGAGGAACGCCCCGCCGTGGATCCAGACCATCACTGGCCTGGGCCCGGCCTTGTCTGTCGCGGCCGCGACCGGGGTCCAGACGTTGAGATAGAGGCAGTCCTCGCTGGAGACCTGGTCGGCGTCCCAGTAGAGGCTGGCCTGCCGCCCGCCGCCAGGGATGTCCACGGTCGGCGGCAGGGACGACTGTACGCAGACCGGGCCGGGCCGGGTGGCAAGGCGCAGGTTGGTCCAGTCCGGCGCGGGCTCGGCCGGCTTCCACCGCCGCGCGCCCACCGGCGGCGTCGCGTAGGGAATGCCCTTGAACACCCCCACGGCGCCGTCGGCGGTGATCTCGCCTGCCAGAGGTCCCTGCGGCGTGACCAGCCGCAGTTCCTCCGCCATGGCCCCGCCCGCCGCCGCCAGGGCGAGGCCCGCGCCACCGAGGCCGGCGGCCCATCGACGAAGAAACTGGGACATGAACACCCTCGCTTGCGGATCGGTCACGGAATGGCGCGTCTTGGCCCAGCGTCAGTATTTCCAGCTCAGCCGTACACCGACCGTACGGGGACGCAGCGTGGCGTAGCGGTTGAACGAGAAGTTCGCCGGATTGATGTAGATCACCTGCTTGCTGTCCAGCAGGTTCTCCACATAGAGCGCTGCCCCGAGGTGGTCCCGGCTCCAGCCCAGACTGGCGTCGACCTTTTCATAGGATGGGATCGTCGTGGCCGTGGGATTGGGCGTTCCGGCGCCCGGCGTGTTGGGGAACGCGTTGGGATAGGATCCCACATGCTGGGCGTCGAGGCGGACATACATCCGGCCGCCCTCGCCGACCTCCCAATTATATTTGACGAAGCCGCCGATCTTGAAGTCGGGCGAGGCCAGCTTCGATGACGGCAGGGCGCCGGAAATCAACGCCTGGCTGGCGGTGATAGAGGTCACCTTGGCGTCCTGGACCGTGAAGTTCATCCCGACCTCGGCCTGTTTGGTCGGCCGGGCATAGAGTTCGCCTTCGATGCCGATCGACCGCGCCTCGCCGATATTGCCGACATAGGGCGACTGATCCGAAGAGCGGACCAGCGGGATCTGCATGTTGCTCCAGTCGATATAATAGGCCGCCAGATTGGCGCGCAGGCGATGGTCGAACCAGAAGGTCTTGGCCCCGAGTTCATAGTTCCAGATGGTGTCCCCACCGGCGCTGGCCGGGATGATCGCCGGATCGTTGGGATTGGTCAGGCTCTTGCCGCCATTGAGTCCGACGACGCCGTTAGGCTGCCCGCGGCGGAAGCCCTCGGCGGCCATGGCATAGAGGGTCATGTCGTTGGTGGGCTCCCAGGTCAGGGCGAACTTCGGGGTCACCTTGACGACGTTGCCGGTGCTGAAAACGCCGGCGGCCTCAGGGATCAGGGGCACATTCTGGTTGCCGCCGGTGAACAGGGCGGTGAAGAAGGTCGGGGCGGTCTGTCCCTTGCCGGTGATGTCGGTGGTGAAATCGGAGTCGGTGACCCGAACGCCCGCCGTCAGTTTGAGGGTGTCGGTCAGGTGGTAATTGGCCTCGCCGAAGGCCGCCAGCTCTTGATTGTCCTTGGTTTCCAGGTCGTTGGAGTAGGCCGACCCCGGGGCGATGTCGGTCCTCAGGCCGGTGATCTTCAGCGCGTTGATGAAGGACGTCGTCAGATAGAGCACGTCCTGCTGATCGGTCTTCTGGCGCATGAAATAGGCGCCGCCCACCCAGTCGAACCTGCCCGTCTGTTTGGAGACCAGTCGGACCTCCTGGACCACCGTCTTGGTGTCGACGACCTCGCGCAGGTGCAGGGGGACGCCCGGGATGATGGCGAACAGTTCGAGGTTCCAGGAGTCCGGCGCGTCGGACAGGGTCGTCGCCGAGGTCAGGTTCGCCCAGCCGAGATCATAGTCGGCGACGAGATTGACGGTCTTCAGATTGACCCGGACCCTGAAGGGCGCGTCCTCGTTGGACTTCCGGAAACCGACCGCCGGATCATAGAAGGCGGTGTCGCCCAGGATGTTGTGGTTGTAGCTGGCCGACAGGGTCGCCGACAGTCGCGATGTCGCCTGCCAGCGCAGGGCGCCGCGCAGGCCCCAGTCATTCTCGGTGTTCG
The DNA here is from genome assembly GCA_903870555.1 of uncultured Caulobacteraceae bacterium. Lineage (GTDB taxonomy): Bacteria > Pseudomonadota > Alphaproteobacteria > Caulobacterales > Caulobacteraceae > Acaudatibacter > Acaudatibacter boreus. The sequence goes on along the minus strand of CAIQDO010000193.1, from coordinate 795 downwards.
AGTTCTTCTGACCGACGCCGACATTGTCGATGAAGCCGTCTTCGCTCTTGTAGGTCCCGACCAGCCGAAGGGCCAGGACGTCCTTGGCCAGGGGGATGTTCACCATCCCGTTGAGGCGGCCGCGATTGGAATCGCCGCCGGAGATGGAGCCGTCGGCGTCGATCGCGGCGTGAAAGCCCGACGCGTCCGGCTTGTTGGTGATGTAGCGCACGGCCCCGGCCAGGGAGCCCGAGCCGAACAGCGTGCCTTGGGGTCCGCGCAGGACCTCCACCCGGGCGATGTCATAGGGATTGATGTCGGGGGTCACCACGGAGAAGGTCGTCAGGGGCAGCTCGTCCAGATAAATCGAGACCGACCTCTGGGCGCCGATGCTGCTGGTGGTCTGCGAGGTTTCCACCCCGCGAATGGTCATCTTGTCGAAGTTGGTGGCGCCAGTGGCGATGACCCCGGGCACGGCCCGAACAAGGCCCTCGAAGTCGCCAATGCCCTGTTCCTTGATGTTGGCCTCGGTGACGGAACTGATGCTCAGCGCGACCTTCTGCAGAGACTCCTGACGGCGATTGGCGGTGACGATCAGCTCCCCGACGGTGGTCATGGCGGGCTTCGACGGGGACGCGTCCTCCGCCGCGACGGCCGCGCCGGCGGTCGCCACGCCGAGCGCGATCATTGAAACGCCGACATGCCAAGCGGGCGCCCTGGTGCGATTCATAGAATTTACTCCCTCAGAGTTATTTTTTCGTTTGCGGTATGTTTGGTTCTGACACACCGACTGGGTTTTGCAAGCGAAATATCAGT
>CAIQDO010000192.1 GCA_903870555.1 uncultured Caulobacteraceae bacterium | reverse complement strand
TCGGTATGGGGCGCACGGCGTTGCGGAGATGACGCCCGCAAGGGAATGGACCGACCGAAAAACCCGCGCCATGTCCATGACCCGCGCGGGCCATTCGCCTTTCCAACCCCGCCGACGAAGGACGCCACCGGTGACAACTTGCCTTGGTTCGAGTCTGAATGATGAAATTCGCGGCTGGTCCGCGCGATATGCCGACTGATTCCGCCGCGGACATGGGATTGAGGGTGATGTCTCCAAAAGGGCAATCGGCGGTCGCTGCGGCGCATCCGCCTCAGCTGGATGTTGTCCTCCCCGCACGCGGGGAGACCGATACGCTCGTCGCCTGTCTCGATGGCCTGCTCCGGGACTCCGCTGGCGTCGACTTGAAGGTCTTCGTGGTGGCCAATGGACCGGAGCGCGCCGTCACGATCGCAGCGACGACGCCCTGGATCGACCTCTTTCGACAGCGCGGCGTCGAGCTGCGGGTGCTGGAAGACGAGATCCCCAGCAAGACAAACGCCTTGGATCATGGCGACCGCGTGCGCCGCGATGGCAGCGTCCTCTATCTGGACGCGGATGTCATGATTCTTCCTGGGACCATTCGGCCGCTCGCGACGGATCTCGCCGCCGCCAAAGGGCCGCTGCTGACCTCCCCACGTCCAAGACCTGTGCGGCCCACCGATCCGCTATCACGGTCCTATGTTCACGTGTGGACGAGATTGCCGGCCATGGCCGACGACGTCATGGGCGGAGGCTGCTACGCGGTTAACGCTGCCGGGCGCGAACGATGGGGAACCTTTCCCAACGTCCTGAACGACGACTCGTTCGTGCGGGGCTGCTTTGACCGGAGCGAACGCCGGCTTGCAGCCGCGGGGGGGTTCCTCCAGATCGCTCCGGAGGGGAAGGCCCTGGTGTCCTGCATAAGGCGTTGGCGCGTCGGCAATCTCGATCTGAGGGCCTTGCCCGCCCGGCCCGGCGCCTTCGACGACCCGTCGCACGGGAGCGATCCGAGCGTGGGTTTGCTGAAGAATCTTGCCCACGTTCTCAGCCGTCCAGACCTCTGGTTAAGCCTGCCTGGATTCACGGTGATGATGGCGAGAGCCCGATTGCTCCCTCGCCCGAAAACCAAAGGCGCTTCGTCGAACAAGGCCTGGCTGCCGTCGCGGCCGGCTCCGATCAAGGCCGAAATGGCGCCGCCAAAGACGCATAGCGTCGCCGTGGTTGTCAGGAACGCCTCGCAAGAGGTCGGGGAGGGTTGGCGGACCCAGTCCGACAGCGCCTGGATCGAACTGGAGTTCGCACCGGACGGTCGGGGTCCCTACAGTTATGTCCTCATCGTCGATGGCGCGGCCCCCCCGGCCGCCGGCCTCATCGACGAGGTTCTGGCCGTCGCGCTCCGCTTTCCGACCTTTGGCGCCTATGTGTCCGGTCCAAAGGCGGGATCCTCGCCCTGGGCCTATAGCCTACGCCCGCTGCGCGGCCGTGACCGCGCCGCCCGGCTGATCGAGACCGGTGTTCCGAACGGCGTCGTTCTTGTCGCTTCGCGGCTGTGGCCGGCCGTCGGCGCGGATGACGCCCGGCCTGCCGTTCCAGATACAATTGGGCAGGTTCGTATCGCGGCCAGCTAGATCGGTCCCACGGGCGATCCGCCTGACCGGATGGTGTCAAGGCCCTCCCCCCGTCGCCATAGGACCATCGCAGCACGGATTGGCTGGCGGCGTACCGGAACACGGTGACGCCTTGCGCGTTTGTCCGTCGCGGATCTGTTGGATACCGCGGCGGACACGATCATGACCCAACCTGTCGCCAAATCGCCCGCGGTCCTGATCGCCAAAGAGATGGCGCTATCGGGTTCGATCACGGTCGCCTCGACAATCTCCGACGACCTGTCCGCACCACACCACAACCGGAGAATTGACATGACGCACACCCGGGCTCTGTCCGAAGAGATCCACGACCAGATTGAAGCCCTGATCGGCACGGTGGAGAAATCCATCCGCCAGGCTGGCGACCACACGGAAGACGCCGCTTCGCGTGCGGCCTTCTCGGTAATGCAGGCGGCCCGTTCCCTGTCACACGAAGCCCGCCTGTCGGGTAACCGCGCCGCCAGCGACGCCAAACGGGCGGTCGCCGACCACCCCGTCGCCGCCACGGCCGCCCTGGTCGCGGCGATCGCGGCGCTCGCCGGAGCTGTGTCACTCGCGACCCGCCACGACGAGCCGGTCGATCCGACCTGAATCGCTCTGGCCGATCGGTTGAACGAGCCCGGGGCCCTCAACGGGCTGAGTGAATCCGAGGCCGCCCGGCTTCTGTCGGCTCTAGGTCCGAACGAATTGCCGGCGGTGTCGTCGCGACCGTTTCACCGCATCGTCCTGGAAACGATTCGCGAGCCGATGTTCCTGCTCCTGATCGGCGCAGCGGGCCTTTATCTCGTTCTGGGAAACATCGGAGAAGGTCTTTTTCTGGGGGTAGGGGCCTTCGCCACCATCGGATTGGTGGTGCTCCAGGCCGCGCGGAGCGAACGCGCCATGGCGGCGCTCAGGGATCTTTCGCAGCCTCACGCCACGGTTGTCCGTGACGGCGTCGAGCGCTTGATCGAGGTCCGCGACCTCGTTCCTGGCGACATCGTCCTGGTCGGCGAGGGTGAGCGGCTGCCGATCGACGGCGCGCTCGTTGCCGGCGATATCCTGAGCCTTGACGAATCCGCTCTCACCGGGGAGTCCGCGCCCGTGTCGAAGCGGCCCCTCCTGCCGGATGAAACCCTGAAGCCCGATGCAGAGCCCGGGGCCGAGTCGGGTCCTTGGCTGTTCTCGGGAACCCTTGTCGTGCGAGGGCAGGGAGTCGCCCGAGTCAGTCGCACGGGCGCGCGGACGGCGCTCGGCCGGATCGGGGTTTCGCTGGCGCGGATCGTTCAGGAGCCGACGCCGCTGCAGAAAACGGCCGGCAAGCTGGTCACCTGGCTTGGGATCTTCGCGATCGGGTTCTGCCTGCTGGTCGTCGCCGCCTATGGCTTGATGCGAGGCGACTGGGTCGCCGCCGCGCTCGCGGGGATCACTGTCGCGATAGCGCTGATTCCTGAAGAATTTCCGATGGTTCTGGCAGTTTTCCTGGCCATCGGCGCATGGCGTCTCGCCGTCCAGCAGGTCCTCGTGCGTCGAAGCGCGGTGATCGAGGCCCTCGGCGGCGCCACGGTGCTATGTGTCGACAAGACCGGAACGCTCACCGAAAATCAGATGCGTGTCGCCCGACTCTGGACCGTGCGCGGCGACATCACGGTCGGCGGCGACAGTATCTGCGACAGTCCGGCCGCCGAGTTGCTGCGGATTGCCGGTCTGGCCTCGGCCGTTCGTCCGGTCGATCCGATGGATCGGGCCATCCGGCTGTTGCTCGGCGAATCGCTTGCGATCGCCGCGATCCCGTCAGCCGAGCCGGAGCGCGCCTGGCCGCTCCGGGCTGAACTGATGGCCGTGGTCCAGGTCTGGCGGCAGGCTGAAGGCGATCGGCTCGCGTGCGCCAAAGGCTCGCCAGAGGCGATATTCGATCTTTGCAAGACGCCGGACGCGGACATTGCACGGCTCACCGGCGTCGTCGCGGCCTTCGCTGAACAGGGGCTGCGGGTCCTCGGCGTCGCCTCAAGTCGAACCTCGGGAGAATTTCCGGCGTCCCCTCGGGATGCGACGTTCACGTTCAGCGGCCTGGTCGGCTTCCTCGACCCGGTGCGAAAGGATGTTCCGGACGCCATCGCCGAGGCGCGCGCGGCGGGGATCTCCGTGGTCATGATCACCGGCGACCATCCCGCCACGGCGCTCGCCATCGCCAGAACAGCCGGGCTCGACACTTCCGGCGGCGTTCTGCTGGGACCGGAAATCGCCGTGCTTTCGCCAGAGGCGCTGGCGGAACGGATCCGGACCATCCGGGTGTTCGCCCGGATCGTCCCGGAACAGAAGCTGCTGATCGTCCAGGCCTTCAAGCGCGATGGCGAGGTCGTCGCCATGACCGGCGACGGCGTCAACGACGCGTCTGCGCTGCAGGCCGCCCATATCGGCATCGCCATGGGCAAGAGGGGCACGGATGTCGCGCGGGAAGCCGCCGACCTGGTGCTGATTGACGACCGGTTTACCTCCATTGTCGGCGGTGTGCGACTCGGCCGACGGATCTTCGTCAATCTCCGCAAGGCCCTGACCTATGTCACGGCGATCCATGTGCCGATCGCCGGCGTGGCGATGATTCCGATCCTTCTGGGCCTGCCGCAGCTGCTGTTTCCCATGCATGTGGTATTCCTTGAGCTAATCATCGACCCGGTCTGCGCCATGGTGTTCGAGGCCGAACCTGGCGCCGACGACGCCATGCGGCGTCCGCCGAGACCGCGGGATGAGGCGCTGTTCGGGCCGGTCCAATTGGGATTGGCGGGCCTTCAGGGGCTGGCCGTGTTTGCCGCCGTTCTGGGTGCCTATGTCTGGGCGCTTCCCCGTTTTCCGCAGGACGAGGCGCGGGGCGGGGCGTTTCTGGTCCTGGTGCTTGGCAATCTGATCCTCGCCCTCGCCGACGCCGCGTCGGGCGGAGGTCGCCTGCTCGCCCCCCACCGCCGGATCTACTGGCTGATTGCGGCCGTGGCCGGCGGCGGCCTGGCCATGGTCCTGACCCTTCCGGCGCTGGCGGCGGTCTTCAAGGTGTCGGCGCCACATGCGTCCCTGTTGCTGGTGTCCCTGGCCGCGGCCGTGATCGGCGGCGGCGGGTACACGCTGGCGCGACGGCTGGGTGGGCTCTTCGCGAGACCCGCCGAGAGGTCGCGTGGTTCATGACGGTTCCCGCCGCGCCGTTATCGCGCCCCATTGAGACGGTGCTCGTCACCGCCGTTCTGGCGGTCAGCGCGCTGCTGTTGTGGAAACTGGCTGGTGTACTCCTGCTGCTGTTTTCGGCCATTGTCTTCGCCGCCGCCCTGTCGGCCGTGGCCGATGGCTTGAGAAAATTCGCGCCGATGGCCCCGCCGCTTGCGGTCGGCCTCGCCGCGGCGCTGTTCTTCGGCATCCTGGCGGCTGTGATCGCGCTGTTCGGCTGGCGAATCCTCGCCCAATACGATGAGATCGTCGGCAAGGTCCGTGACGGCGTGCATGGCCTGATGGGCTTCATGCGCGCCCAGGGTTGGGGACGAGCGCTGATCGAACGGGCGAGCGGCGCCGGGGTTTCGGACGCGACCGACACGCTCGCGCCGCTGCTGGGCTCGCTGCTCACCGGAACGGCCCGCTACGCGACCTACGCCTTGATCGTCGTCGCCTGCAGCGTCTTTCTGGCGCTCGATCCCGACCGATACCGCCAGGGCGTCCTGGTCCTCTTTCCGCCGAAGCAGCGCGAATTGGCGTCCGAGTTTCTCCGGCGCGCCGCGATGGTGCTTAAGCTGTGGCTGGTGAGTCGCCTCATCGTCATGGTGGCTCTGGGCGTTTTAGTCAGCATTGGCCTGACCGTCCTTGGTATCGACGGCGCTGTCACCCTCGGCCTGACCGGCGGCTTGCTGACCTTCATCCCCTATATCGGCGCCCTGATGGCGGCGGTTCCGGCGGTGCTGGTCGCCCTGACCGTTAGTCCGCAGCTCGCCTTGATGACGGCCCTGATGTTCTGGGGCTGCCACTTCATCGAAGGCACGTTCATCACCCCGTTCGTCCAGGACAAGAGCGTCGATCTGCCGCCGGTCCTGACGATCTTTTCCACCCTGGCCTTCACCGTCGTGTTCGGACCTTCGGGCGTGTTGCTGGCCAGTCCTCTGGTGCTGATGATCATCGTCGCCATTCGCATCTTCTACCTTGAACGGCGTTTGGGCCTTGCCGCTCCGAGCCTGTCCGAGGACGCGCCAAGGTGGGTGTTCTGGCGCCACAAGGCGTCTCCATCCGGCGGTGCGTTCCCCACGGGACCGCGATAGACTGCCGAAGACAATTCAGGGATCGAAATAGCATGAAGTACCGGCAACTCGGGGCCAGCGACCTGCAGGTCTCCGAAATTTCCCTAGGCTCCTGGCTCACCTACGGCGTTGGCGTGGAACGCGATGGCGCAGCGGCCTGTGTCGACGCGGCCTTCGATCTTGGGATCAATTTCATCGACACCGCCAACGCCTATGGCCGGGGGGCGGCGGAGTCGGTGTTGGGGGATCTGCTGGTTGGCCGGCCGCGAGACTCCTACGTCCTGGCCACCAAGGTCTATGTGCCGATGAGCGACACCGACAAGGGACTGTCCGCCGTCCAGATCCACAAACAGATCGACGCCTCCCTGGCCCGGCTGAAGACCGACTACGTCGACCTCTATCAATGCCATCGCTACGATGTCGACACGCCGCTGGAGGAGACCATGACGGCGCTGACCGAGATCGTCCGTCAGGGCAAGGTTCGCTACATCGGCTTCAGCGAATGGTCGGCCCCCCAGATCCAGGCGGCCGCGGACCTCCCCTGGGTCGAGCGTTTTGTCTCCAGCCAGCCGCAGTATTCGCTGCTGTGGCGCAGGCCCGAGGCGAAGGTCATCCCCCTGTGCGCCGCTACCGGCGTCTCGCAGATCGTCTGGTCGCCGCTCGCGCAGGGCGTACTGTCGGGCAAATATGCGCCCGGCCACACGCCGCCGAAGGACTCCCGCGCCGCGAGCGCCTCGATGGGCCAGATGATGAACAACTGGCTCAAGCCCGAAATCCTTGAGGCGGTCGAGAAGCTGAAGCCCCTGGCGGATGCAGCCGGCTGCACCCTGTCGCAGTTCGCCCTGGCCTGGGTGCTTCGCGAGCCCAATGTCGCCTCGGCCATCGTCGGCGCCAGCCGTCCGGCCCAGCTCGCCGAGAACGCCGCCGCGTCCGGCCTGGTCATCGATTCCGAGCTGTTCAGCCGCGCGGAGTCGATCCTCGCGGGCGTCGCCAGAATGTGAGCGACCCCGTCGGACTGACGTTGCGGCGCCCAAAAAGCTGCTTGCCGCCGCCCCCCTCGCCGCCGCATGGTCCGCGCCGAACCGTCCGCGAAGAACGCCGGATCGGCCCCGCGAGGAAACCCCATGTCGATCGATTTCGAAATTCCGGCCGAAGCCAAGGCCATCCGCGAGCGCGTGCGCCAATGGGTGCAGGATGAATGCGTCCCGGCCGAAAAGGCCCTGATCGCCGGCGGCGACTACAAGACCATTCTGGGTGAGCTGCGGACCAAGGCCCGCGCCCAGGGCCTCTGGTGCCCGTTCATCCCCAAGGAATACGGCGGCATGGGCCTCGGCCCGCTGGCCAACGCCCTGGTGCAGATGGAGCTGGGCGAGAGCTACCTCGGCGCCCTGTCGCTCAACACCCAGGGTCCGGACGACGCCACCATGCTGACCTTGCTTGAGCACGGCACCGACCACCAGAAGGAGAAGTACCTCAAGCCGCTGCTGAACGGCGACAAGCGCATCTGCTATTCGATGACCGAGAAGGCCGCCGGCGCCGACGCCACCGGCATGCAGACCCGGGCGGTCAAGGACGGCAACGAGAACTATGTTCTCAACGGCGAGAAGTGGTTCTCCTCAGCCGCCAGCGTGGCTGACATCGCCGTGGTGATGGCCAAGACCGACCCCGACGCCCCGCGCCATCAGCAGTATTCGACCTTCATCGTCGAGCTGCCCAACCCCGGCTATCGCATCGTCCGCGACATCAAGACCATGGCTGTCCACGGCCCGCTGTCGGATGTGCTGGGCGGCGGCCACGCCGAGGTCGAGATCAAGGATCTGGTGGTGTCGTCCGATGACCTGCTGGGCGGCGAAGGCAACGGCTTCAACATGGGCCAGCACCGTCTGGCCTACGGCCGCCTGCGTCACGGCATGCACAATGTCGCCATGGCCCAGCGCGCCCTCGACATGGCCGCCGCCCATGTCACCACCCGCTCGACCTTCGGCCAGAAGCTGTCCAGCCGCCAGGGCGTCCAGTGGATGCTCGCCGACTGCGCCAGCGAACTCTACATGGCCCGCCTGATGCTGTTGCATATCGCCTACAAGGCCGAGCGGAAGCTTGATATTCGACAAGAGAACTCCATCGCCAAGGTGTTCCTGGCGCACATGGTCCACAAGGTCGTCGACACCGCCATCCAGCTCCACGGCGCGCTCGGCTACAGCCAGGACACGCCCTTGGCCGCCTGGTACACCCACATCCGCTCGCAGCGGCT
>CAIQDO010000191.1 GCA_903870555.1 uncultured Caulobacteraceae bacterium | reverse complement strand
GATACGGAAAGCCGCCTTTTTCAACGCTCGCGACAAGGCCGCTTCCACGGCGTGGTCGTCGTCGCGGCTATCGGCCGACAGGCGAAACAAGGCATCCTTGGCTTCGGTCGCCAGATCGTCGAGGACCTCGTCGAGCGGATAGTCGTCGTCGCCCGGCAGACCCAGCGCCCTGACCTGAGGTCCTGACACAAGGCGGCTACGCCCGTCCAGCGCGACACTGACCGCCAGCACGCCATTGAAGGCGGCGTGGCGGCGCTCCCGCAGGGCGTCGCCGTTCTCGGTGGTGACCATGCCCGCGTCGACATAGAGCCGGCCCGCTGGGACCTCGTCGATGATCCCGGGCGCCCCGGGCGCCAGGCGGACCATGTCGCCGTTGCGCGGCGCCACGGCGTGAGCGACCTGCAGATCCTTCGCCAGGGCGGCGTGCTCCAGCAGATGGCGGCGTTCGCCGTGGGTGGGCACGGCGATGTGCGGCCGCGCCCACTGGTACATCCGCTTGAGCTCGTCACGGCAAGGGTGGCCGGACACGTGGATGCCGGGGTGATCGCGTTCGGTGTAGAGCCGCACGCCAAGGTCGGCGAGCTTGTTCTGCATGTTGCGGATCGGGATCTCGTTGCCGGGAATGATCCGCGAGGAGAACACGCAGGAATCGCCCTTGCCCATCTTGACGTGCGGATGGCTGCCATCGGCGATGCGGGACAGGGCCGCCCTCACCTCGCCCTGGCTGCCGGTGCACAGGTAGAGAATCTGGTTGTCGGGATAGTGCCGCGCCTCGCTGTCGGAAATGAACGGACCGACGCCTTCCATCAGGCCGACCGACCGCGCGGCCTGGGACATGCGGATCATCGACCGGCCGACCAGGCACACGCGCCGGCCATTGGCCTCCGCGGCGCGGATGATGGTGTCCATACGCGCGACATTGGACGCGAAGCAGGCGGCCGCGACCTTGCCCTTGAGCTGACCGATCAGGACGTTGAGATTGACGCGGACATCGGCCTCCGAGCCCGCCTCGCCGTCGACGAACACATTGGTGCTGTCGCAGACCATCGCCAGGATACCTTCGTCGCCGAGCTTGCGAATGGCCGCCTCGTCGGTGACATCGCCGGTGATCGGATCCGGGTCGATCTTCCAGTCTCCTGTGTGCAAGACCGTCCCGAGCGGCGTGCGAATGGCCACGCCGTTGGGCTCTGGGATCGAGTGCGTCAGGGTCAACAGCGTCAGCTCGAACGGCCCGAGCGAGAAGGCGCCGCTGAGCGGGATCTCGGTGATCGGGGCCTTTTCGTGCAGCCCCTTCTCACGCAGCTTCTCCCGCAGCAGGAAGGCGGTGAACGGCGTAGCGTAGAGCGGCGCCTTCAGGCGCGGCCACAGCCATGCCACCGCCCCGATATGGTCCTCGTGGGCGTGGGTGAGGACAATGCCGAGGATGTCCTTGGCGTATTCCTCGATGAAGGTCGGGTCGGGCAGAATGATCTCGACCCCAGGCGTGGTCTGGTCGCCGAACGTCACGCCCAGATCCACCACGATCCACTTGCGGGCGTGTGGCGGGCCGAAGCCATAGAGATTGAAGTTCATCCCGATCTCGTTCGATCCTCCCAGTGGAAGGAAGACGAGCTCGTCGCCGGGCGCCGCGGTGTGTCTGGTCATTAAGCGCTCGGTCGAGTGTTGCGTCGAAAGATTTCGAGGAGACCCAGGATGGTCAGATCGTGGTCGAAGTGGTCGATGGCGTCGGTGGCGCCGTCGAACAGCGACGCGATGCCACCGGTGCCGACGACGGTCATGGGCGCGTGATATTCCGCCTTGATCCGGGCGATCAGGCCTTCAATCAGCGAGATGTAACCCCAGAACACGCCGGCCTGCATCGCCTCGACCGTGTCCTTGCCGATGATATGAGCCGGTTTCTGGATGGCGACCCGCGGCAACCGGGCCGCGGCCTCGTGCAAGGCCTGCATGGAGAGGTTGATGCCTGGGGCGATCGCGCCGCCCTCGAAGGCGCCGTCGGCGGCGACGACGTCGAAGGTGGTGGCCGTGCCGGAATCGACAATCAGCAGCGCCCCGGGATAGGTGATGTGAGCGCCGACAGCGTTAACCAACCGGTCGGCCCCGGCCTCGGACGGCTTCTGGATGCGCACGGCGATGCCAAGGTCGACATTCTCGCCAATGATCATCGGCTCGACGTTGAGATAGCGACGCGCGAGATTACGCAGGTTGAAGATCGACTGAGGCACCACGCTGGAGATGATGCAGGCGTTGACGCTCTCCAGCGACAGCGAGGCCATCGTCAGCAGCTGAGACAGCCAGACGGCGTATTCGTCCGCCGTCCGCGAGGCCTCGGTGGCCGCGCGCCATTGGGCGATCCAGGACTCGCCATCGTGGACCGCGAAAAGGGTGTTGGTGTTGCCTTGCTCGATGGCCAGTAGCATCGGGATCCTTGTGGCGCCGACGAAACGAAAGGCCGCGCTATACACGCCGCCGACGTCGCCGTCGTCCTAGAAGAACACGTCTCCCGCGGTGATCCGGCGAACGCCGCCGCCTTCAAGGCGCAACCGCAGGGCTCCGTCCGGGTCCAGACCCTCGGCCACGCCGCGCAGGGTCTCGTTGGGCAGATGGGCTGTGCAGGGCTCGCCTAGTCCATGAGCCCGCCGTGTCCAGGCTTCCGCGATCGGCGTGAACCCGTCGGCTTCCCAGACCGCCCGCCAGCGCTCCATGGCGCCGGCGAGCACATCCTTGGCTTCCGCATGGGTCGGCACACCGAATCCCGGCACGTCGACGCCGATGATGCGGACCCCGTCAATTTCCTTGGGCAGCAGGCGCAGCGGCACGCCGGAGGCGGTCGGCACGCAGAGAT
>CAIQDO010000190.1 GCA_903870555.1 uncultured Caulobacteraceae bacterium | reverse complement strand
CGCCGAGGCCGCCAGCGTCGATCTAACGATGGCGCTAAACAACAGAAAGTGGATTTTCGACGAAGTTCACCCTCAGTACACAATAGGTTTTGTAGCCATTACACGCGGCAAACGGATCGGAAGATCGATCGGCCTTCGCGGACCGTTCGCCAGTCTCAAAGCGTTTCTGGCCGGCCATGACGCAGACCCCGCGTTATTCGACGGTGATGAGGTGTTGTCATGGAACGACACAGCGTCTTTGCCCTTACTCCCAACCGAACAGTCTCTCCACATCTTCGCGCAACTGCGAAAGTCGCCCCGCCTGGATTTCGATGACGGCGTCAGTTGGCGAGCGCGCCCGGACGCTGAATTGCATGCGACCGCCCAGAAGCCGCTGATGGATTTCCATGAAAACCCGCCAGACACCTACTGGCCAGTTTTCAAAGGCGAGAGTTTCGATTTATGGAACCCTGACCGAGGCTCGTCACACTACTATGCTTGGGCTAATCCAGACGTAGTGACTGACTGGCTCTATGGCAAAAGGCTGCGCGCTAGCCGTGGGGGAGCCCATTCTGAATTCCCAGACTCCTACCGTCGTGACCGAGCTACACAGGCGTTTTATGCACCCAGGATTGCGTTTCGGGATATCACGCGCGCGACCGACACTCGAACACTACGTACGGCTCTAGTCCCACCACATGTTGTATTGGCTAACACTGCGCCGCACGTACTGTGGCCAAGGGGCGACGAGTGCGACCAAGCCTTTCTATTGGGCATTTTGAGCACAATACCGCTTGACTGGTATGTGCGGCGTTTTGTCGAGACCCATGTCAATTACTTTGTCTTCAACCCTTTACCCATTCCTCGTCCTGCCCGAAGTGTTCGGTCTTGGCGCCGCACCGTCGCCCTCGCCGGCCGCCTCGCGGCGCCAGACGACCGTTTCGCCGATTGGGCGGCGAAGGTCGGGGTGGAACGCGGGCCGCTGCCGACGGACGTGAAGCAGGACATGATCGACGAACTCGACGCCGTGGTGGCCAGGCTCTATGGCCTGGACGAGGCGCAGCTGACCCACATCTTCGAGACGTTCCACGAGGGCTGGGACTATGCCGAGCGTCTGGACGCCGTGCTGAAGCACTTCAGGAAGATCGGGCCATGACACGCGCGCCGGTGAAGCCCGCCATGTTGCGCTGGGCGCGGGAACGCGCCGGGCTGGAGTTCGAGGATCTGGCGCGCCGCTTCCCGAGGCTGCCGGATTGGGAGCGCGAGCAGGGTTGGCCGACCTTCAAGCAACTGGAGGCCTATGCCCAGGCGACTCATGCGCCGATCGGATTCTTCTTTCTGAATGAGCCTCCCGTCGAACGCGTGCCGATCCCCGACTTTCGCACGGCGGCCAACAAGCGGGTGGAACAGCCCAGCCCTGACCTGTTGGAGACGATCTACATCTGCCAGCAACGCCAGGACTGGTATCGGGACTTCGCCCGTTCGACCCACGAGGCGACGCTGCCGTTCGTGGGCTCTCTCGGCCCCGGTGATGATGTCGAGCGCTCGGCGGCGAAGATGCGCGATGCGCTGAACTTTGATCTGGAAGCGCGGCGACAGTGTCCGACCTGGACGGACGCCCTGCGCCAATTCATCGCCCAGGCCGACGCGGCGGGCGTGCTGGTCATGGTCAATGGCGTGGTCGGTAACAACACCCGGCGAAAGCTGGACCCGGACGAGTTCCGGGGCTTCGCCCTGGCCGACGCCTCGGCGCCCTTGGTGTT
>CAIQDO010000189.1 GCA_903870555.1 uncultured Caulobacteraceae bacterium | reverse complement strand
TGGTGGTTTGAGATGTGGCAACCCGATGAGGTCACCAATCCGGCTAGCGGGAAGCGTATCAACTTTGCTGATGCCCCGGTGGAACTACTTGCAAAGGACCCCGGCTGCTGGGTGCTCCCCGGCGGCGCGGTCGATCGAAGCCGGCTCGACATCGACGGAGAAGCCCAACGCCATCGTCCTTGTCGGCGCGGCGACGGAGCGACTCGCCGTGGCGGCGGGGGCCGCGGAAAGCGAGGCTGGGCAGGACATGGAGGTGGGCGCCGAGGCCCTTGAGCCGGCGCGCGTGGAGGCCATGCAGGCCGACCTTGCAAGAAACCCGCCCAAGCCGTTCGACATCGCGCGAAAGCTGAACGTGTTCTCGTCGAAGGTTCAGTATGTCGAGTTCTCGGCGACCAACTACCGACTGATGACGCGCCGCCTCGCCCTTCCCGCCGAGCTTGTGGACGTCGCCGACGCGGATCTCCGAAAGCGCATTACCAGCCGAATCCAGGCCCCTTTCGAGAAGATCGGCAAGGTCGACGTCCAGATCGGCGATGGGGAAAACACCGAAAGGTTTGAAGTCGATGACGGCTGGTTCGGCGCCGCGCGCAAAAAGCTCGAAGACGACTTCACCTTTCAGATAAATAACTTTGGCCGGGTCATCCTCTCCGACGACAGGAAGCAGTTCGACGCGGCGACCAGACGGTTCGAGTCAATCGTCCGCGCGTACCAGATCGCACTAAAGGATCACCTCGAAGCCTCCCGCGCAGACTTCGAGGAAAGCATCATCAAGGAATTCTCACCGCGCTGGGCAGCTAATCCGCCAGCGCGACTGTCGCGCTGGCGGATGGCGTCGACGGCCGAAAATATCGAATCCGATCTGCGCGCGCTGGCCGGCAAGATGTTCAATGACGCGGTGGATTTCGACCCGCCGATCTTGCGTACGCTCTACAAGAACGTGGCCCTGGAAACGATCGAGACTCCACAGTTTGTGAATGCGCTGAAGGCGTTGATGGCCAAGCAAGGGGCGCCCTCCGATCTCATCGAGTCCCTGTTCGAGACTGGTCAGGCCGCGCCAGAAAAGAATTCGTTCGTTCGATAGCTGTCATGGCCAGCAAAAGAGCGCTTGGAGGAATAGGCATGAAGGCCTTCGACCGTGACGTGGCGATCGCATCGGTGGCGAAGATGACTCGCCGCTCCGAGCTCCTTCAGTTCCGAGAGCGCATGGCGGGAGTGGGCGCGACCGAGGTCGTCAAGGCGATCGATGAGCGGATCGATCGCTTGGCGGCAGAGGAGGCGCGTCTGTCGATCGGCGACATGCCGGCGAACCTCAGCGTGATCCAGCGTGTACACGAGGCCGTGCGCGTATTGGAAGCCATTCGCGCCTATAACGACGGCGGTCGCCGGCATACCGCCACGCGAACCCGTCGAATGATCAAGGAGCGAGGCGAGATCGACGCGGTGCGCCGGACCGTCATGACTCATCACACCTCGCAGGGCCTGGAGGATCTGGCCGCGCACGGACGGCACGACTGCGCGTTCGAGCAGATCATCCTCGATTTTCCGGAGTCGTTCGACGCGGCGGCTGTGGCCAAGGCGAGGGCCAATCTCACCGCCCTTTCGAGGCGTGAGGAGGCGGGCCAGTGAAAACCGTTCGCGAAGCCAAGCTCGGCAAGATCACACTGCGCGTCGTCGAGCACGACGGCCGGTTCATCGGCATCGTCCTGGGCGCCGCCACGGCGACGGATCGGATCGAGGGCGACACTTTGGACGATGTCTGGCGGCGTCTGCACGATGAGGCTGGCAAGGGCGACGCCAAGTACTTCGGCTTCGACGGTGCGCGGGCTCGATTCTCGAAGCTCTTTCCAGACGGCTTCCCGTCCGAGGCCTATCTGGCAGGGGAGCGAAACTACAAGGTGGCCGCCAAAGCAAAACTGGACGCGACCGTGCCGATCGAGGTTGCGGTCTCCGGATCAGGTTTAGGTGAGGCGGTGCTGGCGGCGTATCGGGCGACCAACCTGCTGTTCTCGGTGGAGCAGTCGCGGATCCAGGCCGTGCTGCGCGGGGCGAGCGCCGACGCCTTCATTCGTGCGGCGGCGCGGTTCACCCTGGGTGGAGGCGCCCCCGCCCTGGCGGATATGGACAAGGCTTTGCAGGTCCATGACGCCGCCAAGTGGACCATCGCCACCTACCTGCCGTTCTTCTGGCGGCCGGAGGCGCACATCTACCTGAAGCCGGAGGTGACGAAGGATTTCGCCGCGCGCGTCGGCCACCCCTTCGCCAACCGCTATGAGGCGCCGCTGCGGGTCGGCGTCTACGAAAGCCTGCTCGACCTGGCAGCGCGGACCTCGGCCGAACTCTCGCCCCTGTATCCGCGGGACAATATCGATTTCCAGAGCTTCATCTGGGTGGTGGGGGCGTACTGAGCGCGAGCCGCTCGCATGCCACGATGAGATCGCTTTCCCATTCGCAATAAAATCTTGCAATCGATCTTTCGCAAGACTACAAATGTGGTTGGGAGATTGACATGGCCACCCAATTCATCGGCGCGCGCATCAAGGCGCTGCGCGAACAGCGCGGCCTGTCGCAGGACGCCCTAGCTGAGCTGTTCGGCTTCAAGGACCGCCAGACCGTATCGGCCATCGAGACTGGCGAGCGACGCGTTTCGGCCGAGGAACTGATCCTGGCGGTCGAGAAACTGGGGGCGAGCCTGGACTATTTCACCGATCCCTTTCTGCTGGTCGGCGAGGGGCGGTTCTCCTGGCGTCAGACGGATGTCCGCGGCGTCCGTCTGAGCGCCTATGAGCGCATGGCCGGCCGGTGGATCGCCGCATTCCGCACCATCGCGCCTCAGGTCGGTATTGCGGCCCCGCTGCTGCGCCGCTCGCTGGGCCTGCACAAGCGGTCCACCTTCGAGGAGGCCGTGGAGGCCGGCGAGCGGTTCGCCGCCGATTTCGATCTGGGCCCGGCGCCCGCCGCCCGATTGACCGCGGTGATGGAAGACGCGCTTCATATCCTGGTTCTGAACGTCGACGCCCTCGATGGCATCTCCGGCGCAGCCTGCCGCTTGCCGGAACTGGACGCGGTGCTGATCAATCGGGCGGAGAGTCTCGGTCGCCGCCACTTCGATCTCGCTCACGAACTGTTCCATATCCTCACCTGGGACGCGATGCCGCCGGAGCATTCCGAGGCGGCCACCGAAACAGGCGGCAGTCGCGTCGAACAGTTGGCCAACAACTTCGCCGCCGCCGTGCTGATGCCGTCCGCCGCTCTCGCGCGGTTCGGCGACATGGCGGCGCTGGAGGGCGACGATCTCGTCGCCTGGCTCAATAGCGCGGCCAACGACCTGCAGGTCACGGCCACCGCGCTGAAGTGGCGGCTGGTGGCGATGAAGCGCCTCGGGCCGGGCGCCGCCCGATCAATTCCCGACGCGGCGCTGCGGCACAACGGCCGGCCCGCGCCGGCCGGGCCACCGCCGCCGCTGTTTTCGAAGCCGTTCATGGCGGTGCTGGCTCAGGCCATCGACCAGGGCCGCCTCTCGGTTCGCCGAGCGGCCGGCCTGTTGGACCTGACGGTCGAGGATCTCGCCGACGCCTTCACGGCCCAGGGCGTCCAGCCGCCGTTCGAGCCGTGACGGCGAGATGCCCCGCCACGCCGGTCCCGTTCTGGTCGACACCAACGTCATCCTGGCGTGCTGGCGGCTCGGCGCCTGGCGCGCCCTGGCCGGCGGCTACGGCGTCGAGACCGTGGAGGATTGCGTGATCGAGACGCAAACGGGCTTCCAGAAGCGACGGGCGGAAGACCGGATCGATCGAAATGAGCTCACCCGCAGCCTGGGGGCCGTTCATGCGGTGACCGATCTGCAACGGGCTCAGGTCGCCATCCTCGGCGCCGATCTCGCGCTGGATCCCGGCGAGCTTTCCCTTTGGGCCCATGCGCTGTCGCGTCAGGACCGGTGGGTTCTCTGCGGGCCTGACAAGGCCAGCCTGCGGATGGGGATAAGGCTCGGCTTCCGCGAGCGCCTCGCCGCCCTCGAACAATTGCTCGACGATGTGGGCTATCGCCCTCGCCAGCCCCTGCCGCAGCAGTTCACCGCCGCTTGGCATCACGCCACGCTCGAATCCCTCGCCATGGCCGAACGATCGGAACGCCGATGACCACCTCCCTGGATGTTCGCGGCGAGATCGTCGACGCCTTCCGGCGCGATCTGTTCGGCCCGGGGCCGGCCGACGTCGATCTCGCTTCCGAGCGGCTGAACGTCAGGCCCTCTCGCTGGTACCTGACCGGCTTCCTGGCGCCTGTCGAGGGTGAGGAGAGCCTTAACGGCCCGGAGAACACCGTCGACCCGGGCATGCAGGAAGAAGCCGAACTCGATGTCGAGGAGCCGGACCCGGCCGGGCTGGAAGCGGCGGGCGCCGATGACGATCAGGAGCCGGAAGCCCCCGCGGCACGGCGCAGGTTCCTGCCGTCCTCCGTCGGCCTTACCGTATTGCTCGATCCCGATATCACCGAGATCGAGGTCGAGGTGTCCTGGGGCGACTACCGCACCGAGCCGCCATTGGGGGCGACCCTGCTGTCGCCCGAACCCTTGCCGGATGAGATCGGCGAGGATGGCAAGCCCCTGAAGGCCAACCGACCGACGGTCGAATGGCTGCGCGCGGGCAAGGTGCGCACGCGGCCGCTGCCCGTCCTCGACGGCCGACCGAAAGACGCATTTCTGGTGCCGGAAAGCGCCGCCGAACAGTATCCCAACGGGGGGCTCGTGCTAGAGACCCACTCGCGGGTGTTCGACTTCGCAGCCCCCAATGGCGGCCGGGAGCACGTGCGCGCCCTGACCGTGTTCCTGGTCAACAAACGGTCGCCGACCCATCGCTTCTACGCCGATGTCGGCTACGCCTTTCAGGCGAGGTTGGTGCTGACCTGCAAACAGGGCTTCAAGGCCCGGCGGGACCTGTCGGCCTATCAATCCGCGGACCCGGATCTCCGTCTCGCCGACCTGCACTATCGCGACGTCTGCGAATGGGCGGTCGGACGCAACGCCGCCGCCGGCTGGGACCGCGCGGAGGACGACGCCGGCCACGTCTCGCGGGTGTGGACCGATCCGCTTCCGTCCGCCGAGGTCGAGCGGGTCGCGCCGAACGAGGTGATGCCGGGCGTCGAGTTCGTCATGGACAAACTGGCCGAGGCGGCGGCCGCGAGCGCGGGGAAGCTGACAGCGTCGCTGTCGCAACTGCCGAGGCTTTATGAAGGTTGGATGGCCGGACAGCGCGACTCCGTCGCCGCCTTGCACGCCGCGCCGCGCCGCGAGGAGACCGCGCGGCGACTGGTCGCCGAGATGGAGACGGCTCGCGCCCGCATCGCCGCCGGCGTCGCCATCCTGGCCGAGGACCAGCAGGCGCGGATGGCGTTCCGGCTGATGAATCTCGCCGTCGGCGCGGCCGCAAAGCGGAGAGGACTGGCCGAGCCGAAATGGCGGCCGTTCCAGCTGGCCTTTATCCTGCTCAACCTGACGGGCCTGGCCGACAAGACACACGACGATCGCGAGATCGCCGACCTGCTGTTCTTCCCCACCGGCGGCGGCAAGACCGAGGCCTATCTGGGCCTCGCCGCCTTCGTCATCGCCCTGCGTCGGCTGAAGGCGCACGGCGTGCTCGGCGCCGGCGTCGCCGTGATCATGCGCGACACCCTGCGCCTTCTGACCCTCGACCAGCTCGGCCGGGCGGCGGGCGTGGTCTGCGCCCTCGAACTGCTGCGGACCGACTCTGCC
>CAIQDO010000188.1 GCA_903870555.1 uncultured Caulobacteraceae bacterium | reverse complement strand
CCTGGCAGGTCGATTGCCACCTGTTCTACCGCCGCGCCCAGCAGCTCGGCCTCGTCGCGGGCGGCTCCAAGGCGTGGAAAGAACGCCTGATCAGCCAGCTCGAACGCCGCAACGCCGCTTAAGATTTTCGGAAGGACGCCGATCATGGACTTCAACGACACCGCCGAAGAAGCCGCCTACCGCGCCGAGGTTCGCGCTTGGCTCGAGGCCAACATCCCCAAGACGGCGGGGTCCGCCGCCGGGCCGATGGACGACGAGGACGAGGCCGGCATGGCCGCCGCCAAGGCCTGGCAGCGCAAGAAGGCCGAGGCCGGCTACGCCTGCATCACCTGGCCCAAGGCCTGGGGCGGCGGCGGCGGCGCATCCTGGCAGTCGGTGATCTTCGGCCAGGAAGAGGCCAAGGCGGGCGCCCCCTCCACCGGCCCCTTCGCCATCGGCCTGGGCATGTGCGTCCCAACGGTCATGACCGTCGGCAACGAGGCCGACAAGGAGCGCTTCGTGAAGCCGGCCGTGCTGGGCGAAGAGATCTGGTGCCAGCTGTTCAGCGAGCCCTCCGGCGGCTCCGACGCCGCGGCGGCCCGCACCCGGGCGATCCTTGACGGCGACACCTGGACCATCAACGGCCAGAAGGTTTGGACCTCCGGCGCCCACTACTCCGACTTCGGCCTGCTGCTGGCGCGGACGAACCCTGACGTGCCCAAGCACAAGGGCCTGACGATGTTCTGGATCGACATGAAGGCCCCGGGCGTCGAGGTCCGGCCGATCCACCAGATGTCGGGCGCGTCCAACTTCAACGAGGTCTATTTCACCGACCTTAAGATCACCGACGCCCAGCGTGTCGGCCCCGTCGGCGATGGCTGGAAGGTCGCGCTGGTGACGCTGATGAACGAGCGCCTGTCGGTGGGCGGCGGCGGCGCCGGCTCGAACTACAAGCGCGTGCTCGACCTGGCCGGGGACATCAACACCCTGACCGGCCTGGGCGTGAAGGACGCCGCCCTGCGCGAGAAGCTGGCCGACTGGTTCGTCCAGGCCGAGGGGCTGAAGTACACCACCTTCCGCACCATGACCGCCCTGTCGCGCGGCCAGACCCCGGGCCCGGAAAGCTCGATCGGCAAGGTTGTCTCGGCCACCCTGATGCAGGACATGGCCAATACGGCGATGGACCTCGAGGACCAGTACGGCATCATCTCCGACCCGGACCTGGCCCCGCTGGCCGCAGGCTTCCAGAACGCCCTGATGAGCGCCCCCGGCCTGCGCATCGCCGGCGGCACCGACGAGATCCTGCGCAACATCATCGCCGAACGCGTCCTCGGCCTCCCCGGCGACATCCGCCTCGACAAGGACGTCGCCTTCAAGGACATCCCCAGCGGGCGGTGAAGCCGGAGGGCCCGCCCTCCGAAGCCTTGGCGTAGGAGGGACCTACCTGAACGGGATCGTGTAGCTGGCGCCGAGGCTGGGCTGCGGCTTATCCAGTTTCAACGCGGCGGCGAGGCCGCGGTCGGTCTGCGGCGTCGCCCAGGGATCGAGCGGCGGACGGTGGATCCCAATCGCCGCGACGGGCCCTTCGGAGGGTGTCTGTGTCGTGAGGGCGACGGGCGTGACGATCGGCGGCTGAGGCCTGACCGCCCGCCGGGCGGTGCGGACCGGCCGTCGGACCGGATGGAGGATGGCCTGACGCACGCCCGGGTGAGAGGTGATGTGGACGGGCCTCGCTCCGAGCGGACCGGCCGCGATCAGTCCCACCGCGAAAACCGTCGCGAGGCCGGCGAGGCCGTTGAGGAACCTGGGCGTGGGGCTGAGTTGGCGCATCCAGGGATAACGGATCGCCGCGGCGGCGGTTCCCGCCGGGCGGGGCCGTCAGAACCGGTAGTTGATCCGCGCGCCCACCACCACCTCGGGGCGGACGAACCCCATCGAGGCGGCGGGGTTGAGGTAGACGCGATCCACATAGGGCGTGTCGTCGCTCGAGGGAAAGCCGATCGAGCCGATCGGCCCGTTGGGAACCATCCGGTAGTCGAGGGTGGTGGTCAGGGCGCTCTGGCTCGCAGGCGACAGGATGACGACGTAGTCGCGGGCCGCGCCATTGGCCGCGACACCGAGGCGAAGGATGGGCCGGCCGGTGTCGACCGCGCCACGCGGAACAGGAACGGCGTAGTTCGGAACCGGCGCGCGGACAGCGGCCGGCGGGGCCTGGGCGAAAGCGCCGCAGGGCCCCGCGCTCAAGGTCACGGCGACCGCCAGGCGGCCGATCAGGCGAAGGCCGGTCGCATGAAGGAATGTCCGCGTCCGGGTTTTCACCCTGGCAAAACGGCCCGGGGTCGACGATGTTCCACTCCCTCCCCCTTGCTCACGGAAAGTCTCCGCCCATGAAGCTCCTCGGCGCCCCCGCCTCTCCCTTCGTCCGCAAGGTGCGGGTCCTGGCCCTCGAACTGGGCCTCGACCTGCCGTTGGAGACGGTCGCCACGGCGACCAGCGTCGACCTGCCCCTGGCCAATCCCCTGGCCAAGATCCCCACCCTGCTGCGCGACGACGGGCCGGCGATCTACGACTCGGCGGTGATCTGCGACTATCTCAACGCGCTGGCCGGCGGTTCGCTGCTGCCCGCTTCCGGCGAAGCCCGTTGGCGGGCCCTGACCCTGGAGGCCCTGGCCGACGGCCTGTGCGACGCCGCCGTTTGGCGCCGCGGTGAGTCGCTGCGCCCGGAAGGCGAGCAGAATGCGGCCGCCATCGCCAAGCAGGCCGCTCTGGTCGAGCGCGCCCTCGACGCCCTGGAGGCCCAGGTCGAGACCTTCACCAGCTTTGGGGTCGGCGAGATCGCCGCGGCCTGCGCCGTGGCCTACCTCGACTTCCGCTTCGCCGCCGAACCCTGGCGCCCCACCCGCCCCAAGCTGGCCGCCGGCT
>CAIQDO010000187.1 GCA_903870555.1 uncultured Caulobacteraceae bacterium | reverse complement strand
GCGGCCTTCACCTGGGCGATCACCCGGCGCCAGTGGTCGGGATCGGCGGTCTCGAACAGGGTGAAGGTGGCCGGGCGGCCGCTGGCCTTGCTCAGGGCGCAGATCATCGCCACCTCGGCGTCGAGGCCGGTGTGCTCCGGCCGCTCCAACGGGCCAGGGCCGAGGGCGCCGGAGGGGATCAGCTGCAGCACGCCGCGCCCGGCCCGCTTGAAGGCGGCGGCGATGGCGTCGAGCTCGGCGGCCTCGGCGAAGGTGCCGGGCACCTGATCGCCGTGGATCGACTGGTGGCCCATGATCCGCGAAGTGGAGAAGCCGACGGCGCCGGCCTTCAGGGCGCCTTCGACGATGTCGGCCATGCGAGCGATATCATCGGCTGTCGCGGCCTCGTTGGCGCGGCCGCGCTCTCCCATCACATAGTTGCGCACCGCGCCGTGGGCGATCATCGAGCTGACGTTGAGGGCGTAGTCGCGGCCGGCCAGGAAATCGAGGTATTCGGGATAGGTCTCCCAGGCGCCCCAGGGCATGCCTTCGTAGAGGGCGGTGCCGGGGATGTCCTCGACCCCCTCCATCAGCTCGATCAGGTCGGCGTGGCCGCCAGGCGGGGCCGGGGCGAAGCCGACGCCGCAATTGCCCATGACGATCGTACCGACGCCGTGGCTGGCGGAGGGATCCATGTCGCCGTCCCAGGTGACCTGGCCGTCGTAGTGGGTGTGGATGTCGACCCAGGCCGGGGTGACGATGGCGCCGGCGGCGTCGATCACCTCGCGGGCCTCGCCGGCGATCGATCCGCCGACCTCGACAATCAGACCGTCACGGATGGCCACGTCGCCGATCTGTCCGGGCGCGCCCGAGCCGTCGAACACGGTCCCGCCGCGGATGATGATGTCGTGCATGGCCCGTCCCTAAGCTGGTCTTTCCCCAGCCCTGTCACGAGTGAGAAGCGGGATCAACCGCGCAGGCGGGCCGCGTGCCACCTGAGGTGGTCGTCGATGAAGCTCTGAATGAACCAGTAGGAATGATCGTAACCCGGTTGGCGGCGAAGCGTCAGCGGGATGCCGGCGCGAGCGCAGGCCGACTCCAGAAGCTCGGGCTTCAACTGGCCTTCTAGGAACGCGTCCGCCAGGCCCTGGTCGACCAGGATGTCGGCCACCCGCGCGCCATCGTCGATCAGGGCGCAGGCGTCATAGTCGCGCCAGGCGGCGCGGTCCGGGCCGAGGTAGGCGGTGAGGGCCTTGTCGCCCCAGGGGCAGTTCAGCGGCGAGACAATCGGAGCGAAGGCCGAGACGGCGCGGAAACGACCGGGATTGCGCAGGGCGATCGTCAGGGCGCCGTGTCCGCCCATCGAGTGGCCCATGATCCCCTGGCGGGTCAGATCGGCGGGGAAGTTGCCGGCGATCAGCGCCGGCAGCTCCTGCTCCAGATAGCTGCGCATGCGGAAGTGCGGCGCCCAGGGGGCCTGGGTCGCATCGACGTAGAAGCCCGCCCCCTGGCCGAGGTCGTAGGCCGGATCGTCGGCGACGACCTCGCCGCGCGGACTGGTGTCCGGCGCGATCAGCATCAGGCCGAGATCGGCGGCGGCGCGCTGGGCGCCGGCCTTCACGGTGAAATTGTCCTCGGTGCAGGTCAGGCCGGCCAGGAACCAAACCACCGGGAATGTCCCGTCGCCCTCCGGCGTGAACACGGCGAAGCGCATCGGCGTCCCGGTCTGGCCGCTTGGGTGACGGTGGTAGCTGACGACGCCGCCATGGCAGCGCTGGGAGGACAGGGTTTCGAGGGTCATGGCCGCGTTTCAACAGCAATTGCGCCAACCGCGCCAGGGGCCGTTCGGCCTGTGGATGACCAGTCCGGCGAGGCTGGGCGGTAAATTTTTCCGCTTCGCCGGGTTTCCCCGTCGATCCGGAGGCCCGCACTTCGACTAGGCTGCGGCGAGACGCGCCGAACCCCTTCGACGGAGACACCTGATGCAATATCTGCTGCTGATCTATGAAAGCGAAGCCGAGGCCCAGGCCATGGCGCCGGCGGCCTACGGCGAGATGATGGCCGGCTACGGCGGCTTCACCCGGGATCTGGTGGCGTCCGGCAAGTTCAAGGCGGGCGACGCCCTGCAGCCGACGTCCACCGCCACCACGGTGAGGGTGCGGGAGGGCAAGACCCTGGCCACGGACGGGCCGTTCGCCGAGACCCGCGAACAGCTCGGCGGCTATTATCTGGTGGAGGCCGGCGACCTCGACGACGCCATCGCCATCGCCGCGCGGATCCCCGGCGCCGCCACCGGCAGCATCGAGATCCGCCCGGTCATGGTGTTCAGCTAGCGGGCGGCCGTGAGCCCGGAAGCGATCGCGGCGGTCTTCCGGGCCGAGACCGGCCGGGCCCTGGCGGCCCTGGTCGGCCTGATCGGCGACTTCGACCTGGCCGAGGACGCGCTGCAGGACGCCTTCCTGGCCGCGCTGCGACAGTGGCCGCGGCAGGGGGCGCCGGCCAATCCCCGGGCGTGGCTGGTCGGCGCGGCGCGGCACAAAGCCATAGACCGGCTGCGCCAGCGCGCCCGCCAGACCTCACGCAAGGACCACGTCGCGCTGGAGCAGAGGCTGTCGGCCGCGGCCCAGGCGGAGGCGGCGCCGTCGATCGACACCGCCGAGGCCATAGACGACGATATGCTGCGGCTGGTGTTCATCTGCTGCCACCCGGCGCTCGCGCCGGACGCCCGCGTGGCCCTGACCCTGCGCGCGGTCGCCGGGCTCGACACGGTCGCCGTGGCCCGAGCCTTCCTGGTCTCCGAGGAGACCATGGCCCAGCGGCTGGTCCGGGCGAAGCGCAAGATCCGCTTGGCCGGCATCCCTTTCGTCGCGCCGCCGCCGGAGGCTCTGTCCGAACGGGTGGCGGCGGTGCTGGCCACGCTCTACCTGATCTTCACTGAGGGCTACGCCGCCACCACGGGCGCCGCCCTGGTTCGCGCAGACCTGTGCGGCGAATCGATCCGCCTGACCCGACTTCTGGACGCCCTGCTGCCCGGTCGCGGCGACGTGCGGGGATTGCTGGCCCTGATGCTGCTGCACCATGCGCGTCGCGACACACGCGCCGGGCCGCAGGGTGAGATCGTGCTGCTGGCCGATCAGGACCGGACGTTGTGGGATCGCGACGCCATCGCCGAGGGACTTGACCTGGTCGGGCAGGCGCTCCGCAACCCGGGGCTGCCGAACCCCTATGCCGTTCAGGCGGCCATCGCCGCGCTTCATTGCCAGGCCACCGACGCGGCGGCCACCGACTGGCGACAGATCGCCGGCCTCTATGAGGTGCTGCTGCGCCTCGCGCCCACGCCGGTGATCGAACTGAACCACGCCGTGGCTGTGGCCATGACAGACGGGCCCGCGCGGGGCCTGGCCCTGCTGGACGCCCTGACCGCCAGGGGGACTCTCGCCGGCTACGCCCTGCTGCCGGGCGCGCGGGCCGATCTGCTCCGCCGGCTCGGCCGGACCGCGGAGGCCGCCGCCGCCTACGCCCGGGCCGACGCGCTGGCTCGGCTGGAGCCCGAGCGACGGTACTATGCCGGGCGTCGGGCCGAGCTCGGCCTGGGATAGACCGGGTCACCCCGCGCCGTGGTTGAGGCGGAGCATCATCTCACTCCCGGCCACCCACCCGAGCGACTCATAAAGGGAGCGGCCCATCGCCGAGGCGTGCAGGACCAGGATGTCGAGTCCCCGCCGGCGGCCTTCGGCGGTGGCGAGATCCATCAACGCCCGGCCCACGCCGCCCCCACGCAGATCAGGATCGACGAAGACATTGAGGATATAGCCGCGCCGGTCCTGCTCCGGGTGCATCGGGTGCGGCGGCCAGTCGAGCGCCATCATGCCGAGGCCGGCGACGGGGCGCCCGCTCTCGTCCTCGACGATCCAGCCGAAATAGGCGCCCGAGGCCAGCCGCGGCGCCAGCCAGGCGGCGAAGGTCGCGCTCATCGGCGCCAGAACCGCCTCGGCGTGGCCGTTGGCGGCGAACATCTCCCGGCGCTGGCGCACGATCTCGCGCAGATCAGCCGGACGGATCGCGCGCCAGGCAAGGCGAACGGAAAGCGCGGCGACGGCGGGTTCGGGATCGGCGGCGAAGGCCGGAAGAGGGATCATGAGTGGCTCCGTGGCGAATACCGCGAGACGGAGCCCTTCAAGCGACCCCGTCCGAATGCGGCGGGGTCGAGGGACTTTAGGCGTCGCTGTCAGCGCGCGCGCGTTCCCACGGCCCCGAAGGGTCGGCGGAGACGACGGGCTGTGGCGAACGAAACCATGAAATGGGACTTAAGGCGTGGAGGGGCGGCGCGCAATTCCCCTAATCGTCGAACACCGCCGAAACGATCCGCCCATCGGGAAACAGCGCCGCGCGTTTCATGCCGTGCGAGTTGTAGGGCATGACGATCTCGCCCGCCGCCGTCAGGGCGATCAGGCCGCCCTCGCCGCCGATGTGGGCGACGTCGGCCAGGGCGCCGTCGGTGGCCTCGGCCAGGGTCTGTCGGGTGAAACGCAGGCGACAGGCGATCTGCGACGCCACGGCGGCGCGGATGAACATCTCGCCGGCGCCGGTGCAGGACACCGCCACCCGGGCGTCGGCCCACACCCCGGCCCCGGGTATCGGCGTATCGCCCACCCGGCCGGGCAGCTTGTCGAACACCCCGCCGGTGGAGGTTCCCGCCGCCAGGGCGCCGGTGTGGTCGAGAACCACGCAGCCGACGGTGCCGGTGCTCAGGGCGTCCGGATGCGTCCCGCGCCAGGCCGGAGTGAACCAGGCAGCCGGATCGTCGATGGCTTCAAGGTTGTGGCTCGCGGCGAAGGCCGCGGCGCCATCGCCGGCCAGCATCACGTGCGGCGTGGTCTCCATCACCTTTCGCGCGGCGGCAATCGGCGACTTGAAGCCGACCAGGGCGGCCACGGCGCCGGCGTGGCCGGTGGCGCCGTCCATCAGGCTGGCGTCCAGCTCATAGCGTCCGGCGGTGTTGGGCGAGGCGCCGCGGCCGGAGACATAGTAGCCCGAGGCCTCGAGGGCGGCGACGGTCTCGACCACCACGTCCATCGCCGTCGCCCCGGCGGCGAGCCGGTCGCGGCCGGCCTCGATCAGGCCGCGCATGTGGGCGACCTCGCGGGCGTAGTCGAAGCCCTTCAGCGGTCCGGCGCCGCCGTGGATCGCCATGGCGACAGGGTGCTCGGTCATGGGGTGACGCCTCACGGGGTTTGGTTACTGAGTTCCGGGGCTTTCGCCGCGAAGTCTCATCGGATAGCGTCCGCCGCGAAAAACGCCATAGCGATGAGGAAACCATGAAGGCTCTGTTGAGCAAGGCCGTCGGCGGCCCCGAGACCCTGGTGCTGGACGATATCGACAGCCCGACCGCCCGTCCCGGCTGGGTCGTGGTGACGGTCAAGGCCTGCGGGGTGAACTATCCCGACGTGCTGATCATCGAGGACAAGTACCAGTTCAAGCCGCCGCGCCCGTTCGCTCCGGGCAGCGAGATCTCCGGCGTCGTCAAGGAAATCGGCGAGGGCGTCACCCACGTCGCGGTCGGCGACCGGGTGCTGGCCAACACCGGCTCGGGCGGCATGGTCGAGGAGATGGCGCTGGAGGCGTCGCGGCTGGTGAAGATCCCCGACGCCATGCCCTTCGACGAGGCGGCCGCCTTCCTGATGACCTACGGCACCTCCTACTACGCCCTGAAGGACCGCGGCTTCCTCAAGCCCGGCCAGAGCCTGCTGGTGCTCGGCGCGGCAGGCGGCGTCGGCCTGGCGGCCGTCGAACTCGGCCGGGCGATGGGCGCGCGGGTGATCGCGGCCGCCTCCTCGCGGGAGAAGGTCGACCTGGCCATCTCGCGCGGCGCCGATTCCGGGGTGGTCTATCCCCTCGGGCCTTTCGATCGCGATGGGCAGAAGGCCCTGGCCAATCTGTTCAAGGACGCCTGCGGCCCGGGCGGCGTCGACGTGATCTATGATGGCGTCGGCGGCGACTACGCCGAGGCCTCCCTGCGATCGATGGCCTGGGAAGGCCGCTTCCTGGTGGTCGGCTTCCCGGCCGGCATTCCCAAGCTGCCGCTGAACCTGACGCTTCTGAAGAGCTGCGACGTGGCCGGGGTGTTCTGGGGCGCGGCTGTGGCCCGCGATCCGGCCGCCCACCAGCAGAACGTCAAGGAACTGCTGGCGCTCTACGCCGAGGGCAAGATCAAGCCCTACATTTCCGAGACCTTCCCCCTGGCCCGCGCCGGCGAAGCCATCACCCACCTCGCCAGCCGCAAGGCGTTGGGCAAGGTGGTGGTGACGATGGACTGACAGGGTTTTTTCACCGCCAAGGAGCCAAGCAGCCAAGAGGCGTCGCGGAGCCTTCAGCCTCCGCCGGGCCTGGACCCTTTCGCAATTCGCGCGCGAAGCGCGCAAACATCAATCGGCGCACGATCTCGATGGAGATTTCACGAGGGCCTCTTGGCTGCGTGGCTGCTTGGCGGTGAAAGTCTTAGACCCGTCGACGGGATCAACTGATCAACAAGCATAAGAGGAAACGCCATCATGGCCGGTCGTCTGGATGGGAAGGTCGCCCTGATCACCGGAGGGTGCTCCGGGATCGGGCTGGGAACGGTGGAGCTGTTCCTGGGCGAGGGGGCGCGGGTGATCGCCGCCGACGTCCAGGACGAGAAGGGGGCGATGCTTGAAAAGCGCTTCCCCGACACGCTGCGCTATATCCATTGCGACGTGACGCGGGAGGCCGACATCGAGGCCGCCTGCGCCCTGACGGCCAGCGCCTTCGGGGGGCTCGACGTCCTGTTCAACAACGCCGGCCACGCCGGCCTGCCGGGCGGGGTCGAGACCATGACCGCCGAGGGCTGGGACGCGGTGTTCGTGCTGCTGGTCCGTGGTCCGGCGCTGGGCATGAAGCACGCCCTGCCGCTGATGCGCGCGCGCGGCGGAGGCTCGATCATCAACACCGCCTCGATCGCCGGGCTGCAGGCCGGCTGGGGCCCGCTGGCCTATTCCACGGCCAAGGGCGCGGTGATCCACATGACCAAATGCGCCGCCGCCGAGCTGTCGCCGCAGAAGATCCGGGTCAACGCCATCTGTCCGGGTCTGATCGCCACCTCGATCTTCGGCGCGGCCCTGGGCCTGCCGCGCGACGCCGCCGACCAGATGGCGGCGATGGTGGCGCAGAACGCCGCCGGCGCCCAGCCGATCCACAAGGCCGGCCTGCCGGCCGACATCGCCGCCGCCGCCCTCTATCTGGCCAGCGACGATTCGGCCTTCGTCAGCGGAACTCATATTGTTGTCGACGGCGCGATAACCATCGGCGGCCGCCACGCCTGGGATGTGACGGCGACGTCACCCTTCGCCACGATCATGGGGGTCACCGCCGAGCAGGTGCAGGAACTCACCCAGGGCCGCCCCGCCTAGCCTTGGCGAGAATGCGTGTTAGCATCAAGCGATGTCCGTAGCCGCCCGCGTCAGTCCCAGGGATTTCTTCACCGCCGAGGAATGGGCGCCGCTGACGGCGCGCTCGTCCTGGAAGGGCCTGGCGCTGGTCGGCCACTGCTGGCTGGTGATCGGCGCGGCGACGGCGATGGGGCTGGTGTGGCCGATCACGATCCCGCTGGCGGTGATGATCATCGGGGCCCGGCAGCTGGGCCTGGGCATACTGCAGCACGACGCCGCCCATGGGGCGCTGCATCCGGATCCGGGGGTCAATGACTGGACGGCCGAATGGCTGTGCGTCAGCGGCGTCCAGGCCTACCGCGACTACCACCTCAAGCACCACAAGTTCGCCCAGCAGGCCGATGACCCCGATCTGGTGCTGTCGGCGCCATTTCCGATCACCCGCGCCTCGCTGTGGCGCAAGGTGGCGCGGGACCTGACCGGCCAGACCTGGTTCAAGCAGAAGTTCGGCCGCCTGACGTCGAAGCTGACGAAACGCAAGGCCGGCGAGCCGCTCCTGCCGATCCTCGCCGATGAGACCCGCCGCCAGAGCCGTTGGCTGATCGTCAATGGCGTGGCGATCGCCGGCTTCACCGTGGCGGGCTACCCCTGGGGATGGTTCCTGTTCTGGCTGCTTCCCCGCGCCACCTGGTACCAGCTGGTCACGCGCATCCGCAACATCGCCGAACACGCCCTGGTGGCCAAGAACGAGCCGGACCCCCTTCGCCATGCCCGCACCACACGAGCCAACCTGATCGAGCGGGCGCTGATCGCCCCTTATTTCGTCAATTATCACTGCGAGCACCACATGTTCATGCATGTGCCGTGCTGGAATCTGCCGCGCGTGCGGCGGTTGCTGGCCCGCGACGGCGTCACCGCGCGGATGGAAGGCGCGCCGGGATACCTCAGCGTGCTTCAGGCGGTGACCGTCGTCAAAAGCTGATTGACATCTCTTTCAGATTGCAATATTCCGACTTCAGAAACGGAGCGGAGACCCGGTCATGCGCGCAGATGGCAAAATCGATTTCGTGGAGTTCGAAGGGACGGACCTCGCCGAGGTTCGGCGCTTCTACAAGGCCGCCCTCGGCTGGACGTTTCACGGCAACGACACGGAGGACGCGGCCTTCTCCGAGTCCGGCGGCGACGAGGCGGCAAACGACAACGAGCCGCCGGCCCCGCCGTTGGTGGTGATCTACGCCGACAGCCTCGACCTCTATTGGCGCCGGGTGCAGGCGGCCGGCGGCGAGATCACCAAGCCAGTCTATTGGATCCCGGGCGGCTGGCGCTTCCAGTTCCGCGATCCCGCCGGCAACGAATTGGCGGTGTGGTCGAAACAGTGGTCATCGCCGGGATCGAAGGAGACGCGGGATGTCGCCGCCCGCGCCGACGCGGCGGTCTCGGAATGGTGCGATGGCAACCAGCTCGCCCCGGCCGACCAATGGGACGTGCTGGTCGCGTGACGCCCGCAACGGCGATCGGAGGCGAACGATGACCTGGGATGAGGTTCGCGACATCGCCCTGAGCCTGCCGCTGGTCGAGGCGTCGACCTCCTATGGCACGCCGTCCTTCAAGGTGAAGGGCAAGTTTCTGACCCGGCTGCGACCGGAGGACAACAGCCTGGTGCTGGTCGATGTGGGCTTCGACGAACGCGAGATGCTGATCGAGGCCGAACCGGCGACCTTTCATTTCACGCCTCACTACAAGGACTATCCGTCGGTGCTGGCGCGGCTGGAGACCCTCCATCCGGGCTCCCTGCGCAATTTCCTGGAGCGGCGCTGGCGCAATGTCGCGCCCAAGGGGGTGGTTAAGGCCTATGACGAGGCAGGGCGATACGACAGGACCTAGAACTCGTCCTCCATCATCGCCTTGAACTGCTCCATCACCTCGACCATCGCCTCCTCCGGCGGCAGGTCGGCGAGAGGATCGGCCGGAGGCGAAGGTGGCAAGTCAACGGTCAGGCGCGCGACCAGGCCGCCGCCCTGGACCAGCACCAATTCCTCGCCCGCCTCAAGGCGACTCAAGGTCTGAGCCACGCGCGGCGGAAGGTCGTCGAGATCGATCTGCTTCATGGTTCGACATCATAGCGTCCGGCCGCGGCAGGTGACAGGTCCCGCGCCCAGGCCTAGGAACGCGCATGGCCTACCGCAGTCTGCGCGACTTTATCGCCGCCCTGGAATCGAAGGGCGAACTGGTGCGTGTCACCGAACCGGTCTCGTCGGTGCTGGAGATCACCGAGATCTGCACCCGGCTGCTCGCCGTCGGCGGGCCGGCGGTGCTGTTCGAGAACGTCATCCGGGCCGACGGCCAGCGCTCGACCATGCCGTGCCTGGCCAATCTGTTCGGCACGGTGAAGCGGGTGGCGATGGGCGTCACCCTGGAGGGCAAGGACCGCGAGACGCCACAGGACCTGCGCGAGGTCGGCGAGCTGCTGGCCTTCCTGCGCAGCCCCGAACCGCCGCGCGGGCTGAAGGAGGCCTTCGACCTGCTGCCCCTCGCCCGCACCGTGATGGGCATGCGCCCGCAAACGGTCAGCCGCGCGCCGGTCCAGGAGGTGGTGTTCACCGGCGACGATATCGACCTGTCCAAGCTGCCGGTCCAGACCTGCTGGCCTGGCGAGCCCGCGCCGCTGATCACCTGGCCGCTGGTGGTGACCAAGGGGCCGTCGACGGCGCGCGAGGACGACTTCAACCTCGGCATCTACCGCATGCAGGTGATCGGCAAGGACCGCTGCATCATGCGCTGGCTGGCCCATCGCGGCGGCGCCCAGCACCTGCGGCGCTGGAAGGAATCGGGCCGTCCCGACGCCCTGCCGGCCTGCGCCGTGATCGGCGCCGATCCCGGCACCATCCTGGCCGCCGTCACGCCGGTGCCGGACACCCTGTCGGAATATCAGTTCGCCGGCCTGCTGCGCGGGGCCAAGGCCGAGCTGGTCAAGGCCAAGACCCAGCCGCTGCTGGTGCCGGCTCAGGCGGAAATCGTCATCGAGGGCGAGGTGCTGCTGACCGAATACGCCGACGAGGGCCCCTACGGCGACCACACCGGCTATTACAACAGCGTCGAGAAATTCCCGATCTTCCAGGTCACCGCCATCACCATGCGGCGCGACCCGATCTACCTGACCACCCACACCGGCCGGCCGCCGGACGAGCCGAGTATCCTGGGCGAGGCGCTCAACGAGGTGTTCATCCCCCTGCTGCGCGGGCAGTTTCCCGAGATCGTCGACTTCTGGCTGCCGCCGGAGGGCTGCAGCTACCGCATCGCCGTGGTGTCGATGAAGAAGGCCTACCCCGGCCACGCCAAGCGGGTGATGATGGGGGTGTGGTCCTATCTGCGGCAGTTCATGTACACCAAGTGGGTGATCGTGGTGGACGACGACATCGACGCCCGCGACTGGAAGTCGGTGATGTGGGCCCTGTCGACCCGGATGGACCCGGCCCGCGACATCACCCTGATCGAGCGCACGCCGATCGACTACCTTGACTTCGCCTCCCCCGAGAGCGGCCTGGGCTCGAAGATCGGCCTCGACGCAACCAACAAGTGGCCGCCGGAAACCCACCGCGAATGGGGCCGCGAGATCGCCATGGACAAGGCGGTGATCGAGTCGGTGAGCGAGAAATGGGCCCGAATGGGCCTGCCCGGCGGCGGCAAGCCTATCTGGAAGTAGGGCGCCGCGTTCAACTGGCGGCGACGATAGCCACGCCCATGTACCGCTTCATGACCTCGTCGGCGGTGATGATCGTCAGCTGCCTGCTGGTCGCCTGGGCGAGGATCAGGCGGTCGAACGGATCGGGGTGAGTCCAGTCGAGGCCGCCGGCGGCTTCGGCGTCCGCACCGGAAATCTCCAGCTCGACGAAGCTGTTGGCGCGAACCGCCTCCGTCGGAGACCCGTCGAAGTCCAGCTTGCCGAGCCTGCGCTTGATGGCGATTTCCCAGATCGAGGCGGCGCTGATGAAGACGCGGTTGGCGGGCGCCGCGATCAGCTTTCGCGGCCGGTCGCTCAGCTTCGGCGAACGGCTGTCCCACCAAAGGAACACATGGGTGTCGAGGAGGATATCCACCGTCAATCGCCGGCGAACAACGCCTCAATCGCCGGGTCGCGGGCGTCGAAATCGTCACCGATACGCGTAAGACCAAGCGCGCCGGCGGGCACGCGCTCACCGCCCAGAGTGGGCAAGGGAACGATCTTCGCCTGGGGCACGCCGTTCTTGGTGATGACGATCTCCTCCCCGCCGGCGGCGCGATCCACGAGGGCGGAGAGTCTGGTCTTGGCGTCGTAGAGACTGACGATCAGGGACATGACCTCTGTCCTCCGTGCTGCCATTTCAGTGTGGCGCCGACGCCGGAATTGGTCAAGCTGACCAATTGAAAGCGCGCGGTGCTCGCGACGGTGGCCCCCTGGACATCGCCGAGACCGCACCCTAGAAGCCCCGCCTTTCCCGCGACGGTGTTCGATCCGCCGTCCGGGGCCGTCGCGAGCCGAACATCATGCCCCCCCACACCTCTCCCGCCTCCCGCGGACGCAAACCCCAGACGGGGCCGTCCCAACGCCAGCTGCGCGCCGGCGAGCTGGTGCGCCACGCCCTGGTGGACATCCTGCGCCACGACAGCCTGGCCGATCCCGCCCTGGCCGGCGTGGTCGTCACCATCAGCGAGGTCCGTGTCAGTCCCGACCTCAAGCACGCCCTGTGCTTCGTCGAACCGCTCGGCGGCAAGGAAGCCACGGCGGTGATCAAGGCGCTGAACCGGGCCTCGAAATTCATTCGGCTGCGCCTGGGCGAGGCGATCGACATGAAGTTCACGCCGGACCTGAAATTCATCCACGACGACAGCTTCGACACCGCGGAACACATCAGCCGCCTGCTCGACGATCCAAGGGTGCGTCGCGACCTGGAAGCGACCGCGGAAGCGGCTCCAGCCGCCGGCGGCGACGAGACCGCCGGGGACGAGGGCTGATGGGCCGTCGCCGCAAGGGCGACGCGGTCTCGGGTTGGATCTGCCTGGACAAGCCCCTCGACCTGGGCTCGACCCAGGCCGTCAGCCGGGTGCGACGGGCGTTCAACGCCCAGAAAGCCGGCCACGCCGGCACCCTGGACCCCCTGGCCACCGGAATCCTGCCGATCGCCCTGGGCGAGGCGACCAAGACCGTTCCGTTCCTGGTGGAGGCCGACAAGGCCTACAGCTTCTCGATCCAGTGGGGGGTCGAGACCGCCACTTTCGACCGCGAGGGCGCGGTGACCGCGACCTCGGACATCAGGCCGACACTGGACCAGACCGCCCACGCCCTGAAGGCCTTCGTCGGGGAGATCGACCAGATCCCGCCGGACTATTCGGCGATCAAGGTCGACGGCGCCCGGGCCTACGATCTGGCCCGCGAGGGCGTGGCGATGGACCTCAAGTCCCGCAAGGTGACGATCCACGGCGCCGCCGTTGTCGGCCAGAGCGGCCCCGACGGCGTCGACATCGTGATGGAATGCGGCAAGGGCACCTATGTCCGCGCCCTGGTCCGCGACCTCGCCACCGCCCTCGGGGCCCGAGGCCACGTAAGCGCCCTTCGCCGCACCCGCGTGGGGCCGTTCACCGAAGCCAACGCCACGGGGCTGGAGGTTCTTGAGACCTTGTGTCATAATGGGATCGCCCTGGAGGTTCTGCTTCCGGTCGAGACCGCCCTGGACGACATCCCGGAGCTGGCCGTGACCACCGAAGACGCCTTCAGACTGACGCAGGGACGTTCGATCGTTCTGCTCCCCAGGCAAGTGGAAACCTTGAAGGCGAGGCTCTCGGCCTCCCGTGTCGTTTCCGCCCGCCATGGCGATCAGATCGTCGCGCTCTGCGAGATGCGGGCGGGTCGGCTCAACCCCACGCGCGTCTTCAACATCAACTGAGCGGAAAGAACCCCGATGTCGATTACCGCCCTGCGCAAATCCGAACTGATTCACACTCACGCCCGTTCCGAGGGCGACACAGGCTCCGCCGAAGTCCAGGTGGCCATCCTCTCCGAGCGGATCGCCAACCTCACTGAGCACTTCAAGACCCACAAGAAGGACCACCACTCCCGGCGCGGCCTTCTCAACATGGTGTCTCAACGCCGCTCCCTGCTCGATCACCTGAAGAGCACCGACGAAGGCCGCTATCAGGCCCTGATCGCCACGCTCGGCCTGCGCCGCTAGGCGAAGGTCCCGCCGCGCGGCCTTCGCGCGGCTCTGCCATCGGAGGGCGCGCCTGGCGCGCCCTCCCGCTACCCGGCGCCCGCCCATCGACAGGCATGATGGCGCCGGATTCGGGTCACGGCCCTGCTTGGTCGCGGCCCCGTACGCCGAGGGTTCCAACGCAATCCTCACCCCCGCCTGTCGTGAAGGAGAGGATTCGGATTACCCGGCCTAAGAAACCGACCGCCCCCTGTCCGCCGCCCGAGGGAATTCGCCCCCGGGTCTGAGAGAAGAGAGAGAAAACCCAAAATGTTCGATATCAAACGCAAGTCCCTGGAATGGGGCGGCCGCAAGCTGACCCTGGAAACCGGCCGCGTAGCCCGTCAGGCCGACGGCGCCGTGCTCGCCACCTACGGCGAGACGATGGTCCTGGCGACGGCGGTCTACGCCAAGTCGGCCAAGCCCGGCCAGGACTTCTTCCCGCTTACGGTCAACTACCAGGAAAAGTTCTACGCCTCAGGCAAGATCCCCGGCAGCTTCCCCCGTCGAGAGGGCGCGCCCTCGCAGAAGGAAACCCTCACCTCCCGCCTGATCGACCGGCCGATCCGTCCGCTGTTCGTCAAGGGCTTCAAGAACGAAGTCCAGGTGGTCTGCACCGTGCTGGCGCACGATCTGGAAAATGATCCGGACATCGTCGCCTTGGTGGCGGCCTCCGCCGCCCTGGTCTTGTCGGGCGCCCCGTTCATGGGCCCGATCGGCGGCGCGCGCGTCGGCATGATCGACGGCGAGTACGTCCT
>CAIQDO010000186.1 GCA_903870555.1 uncultured Caulobacteraceae bacterium | reverse complement strand
CGCGGAACGCCGGATCCTGGGACCCCAGGCCGATCGGCTCAAGCGTCACCTTCAGGTCCTTCTCGGCGACATAGGCCAGGGTCTTGCGCACGAAGGGGGAGAGGGGGTTGCCGTAGACGATCATGGGTATGGTCCTCCGTCGCGGACTGCCACCGCTTGCGGGGCATTTAAGGCGGGCCGGCCGAAAAGCCCACTCCCGTCCGGGTGCGGCGAAACAGCCGCCCGCGACGATCGGCGACGATTGACAAGCCCCGGTCCGCGACTCGATGCTGCGTTCCGGGCGTGGGCTTGATCCGACCGGAGTCGTCCGGGTGATGCGAAGGGCGTGATGGGCGCATTCGGGGGCGGGTTTCGCGGAGCGGCCCTGGCCGTGCTGGCGGCGGGGGCGATCGCGGGACCGGGCGCGGCCCTGGCCACATCGCCGCTGGCGATCACCAGCGACAACAGTCTAGTGCACCGAGTCAGACAGAAGGTGCAGGCAGGCGATCAAGCTTGGCCAGGATGTCGTTGGCCGGCTTGGTCCAGACGAAGGGCTTGGGATCTTCGTTGTGCTCCTTGAGGTAGCGGTTGATGGCGGCCTGGAGGTCGACGATCGACCTGAAGACGCCACGGCGGATGCGGCGGCGGGTAAGCGCTGAGAAGAAGTTCTCGACCGCGTTGAGCCAGGATCCCGAGGTCGGTGTGAAGTGGAAGACCCAGTACGGATGTCGCTCAAGCCAGGCGCGGACCTTGGGGTGATTGTGGGTGGCGTAATTGTCGAGAATGGCATGGACGATCTTGCCTGCCGGCACTTCCTTGTCGACGGCGTTCAGGAAACGGATGAACTCCTGGTGGGTGTGCTTCTGCATGCAGCGGCCGATGACGGCGCCGTCGAGGACGTTGAAGGCGGCCAACAGCGTGGTCGTGCCGTGCCGCTTGTAGTCGTGGGTCATGGTTCCGGCCTTCCCCGGCTTGAGCGGCAGCCCGGGTTGGGTGCGATCGAGCGCCTGGATCTGCGACTTTTCGTCGATGGACAGCACCAGGGCGTGAGCCGGCGGGTTCATATAGAGGCCGACGATGTCCTCGACCTTCTCGGCGAATGCCGGGTCGTTGGACTTCTTGAAGGTGCGCAGGCGGTGCGGCGCGAGCTTGTGGTCCCTCCAGATGCGCCGGATGGTGGTGTGGGACAGCCCTGTCGCCAACGCCATCGCGCGGCCCGTCCAGTGGGTGACCTCTCCGGGCGGCTCCGAACAGGTCATAGCCACGACGCTGGCCACCGTGGGCAATGGCGTGGCGGGCTTGCCCGGCGGCCGGGTCTTATCGCGCAACAGCCCTTCAACGCCTTCCTCGGCGTAGCGTTTCTGCCATCGCCAGACCGCCGGCCGGCTGACCTCGGCGCGACGGGCCACTTCGAGGACGGGTACGACGTCCGCGGAATGAAGGATGATCCGGGCGCGCTGAATGTGTTTGAGCGCCCGGCTACGATCGCCGACGATCGCGGCCAAGCGCGCACGATCCTCAGGCGAGACGATCACAGAAACTGTTTGAGCCATGACCGGAGAATCGCACGGCCCGACGGATTTGTGAATCCTCTGAAGCGCTCAGTGCATTAGGCGCCGGCGTCTGGTCGGGTTCGGGCGGGCTGAACACCGACAACAGCGCCATCTACTACACGTCCAACACCGGGGATCTGGTGTTCAGCGGCTATGTGCCCAGCACCTTGATCCAGCAGGCCGACGGCTCGTCGGTGCGGGTGTTCAACTATTCCAGCCTGACGATCAATTCGGGCGTCAGCCTGACGCTGTTCGGCAGCCTGCCGGCCGTGCTGGCCTCCACGGGCGACATCACCATCAACGGCGCGGTGGTGATCCAGACCAACCGCCTGGCCGCCGGTGCCGACACCCAGTCGGCGCCTGGCGCTACCGGGGGCAAGGTGGGGTCTGGTTCCGGCGCCTATGTCGGCTATCCCTGCTGCGGCTATGACGTCGGCTCCGGCGGCGGCGGCGGCGGAAAGGGATCGGCCGGTGCGCAGGGCAATGCGGGCAGCCTGTTCCCGGGCGGCGCGCCCAACGGCGTCGGCGGCCTGGGCGGGTCGAAGGATCCCACGCCGCTGATCCTCAGCGGCGGCGGCGGCGGCGGCGGGGTCTACGGCACCAACCACTTCAACTATGCGGCGGGCGCCGGCGGCGGGCTCGGCGGGGGCGCGGCGCTGTTCGTAACGCCGGACAACATCACCATCGGCGCCACGGGATCGGTGTTGGCCAACGGCGGTCGCGGCGCCGACGCCAACTACGCCCCTGGCGGCAACGCCGGCACTGGCGGCGGCGGCGGCGGCGGCGCGGGCGGGGCGATCTGGTTCGACGCCGGCGGCGCCTGGACCAACTCCGGCACGATCAGCGTCCAGGGCGGCGGCCCGGGCTATCCGGTGGGATCGACCCCCCGGCAGCCCCGCAAACAGCATCGGCGGGGCCGGGGCCGGCGGAACGGTCGTCGTCGATCCGGCGGCGATCTACAACTACGGCCAGATCAACCTGTCCGACGGCGCCGGCGGCGGGACCAACGGCGGCACGCTGGATCTTTCCGCTCCGGTGATCGTCAACACCTGCACGGTCATCGGCGAGGCGGCGCCCGTTCCCGAGCCCGCCGACTGGGCGTTGCTCACCGTCGGCTTCGGCCTGGCCGGCCTGGGCCTGCGGCGGCGGCGGCGGGCGACCGCCTGCGTGCCCGAACAAAGCCCAGAGATATATATTCTCGAGCGAGTAAGTTTACTCAAGGTCAATTTACGTAGCGTCAATACAACTTCTTGGAAGTTCTCAGCGTGGATTTTGCTCCAGTGTGGGCTCAGTTTTCGAGCCGATAAGGGAGAAAGTCATGTGTACTCGAGACCGGACGCCCAGTGGCGTCCGAGGCGTCAGGGCGCCGAATTGGCCGGCCTGGCTGACGTTGTTAGTTGCGCTCCTCGTGGGGCCGTTGAGCGTGACCAGCCTTCACGCAAACACAGTTCCGACCGTGGCCTTCACCGACGAATACGGCCAACAATGGATGCAGCCCGCTGACACCTCGGGATTGACCCCCGAAGCCATCGCCAGTGTGTGCCCGGTCCTGGGCGGCGTCTGCGACGGCGTTGTCGGTGGCGTCGACCTCACCGGACTGACCTGGCCTACGATGCCGACGTTCGAGACGATGATCACCGCCGCTCCGTTTTTCGTGCCCGCGGGCGACTTTGTCAGTTCGTTGTCTGGAGTCCCGGCTCCGTGGATGACCAAGATCTACTCCGTCTTCCGTAAGACGGCTCTGGGTAGTTACGTCGCCGGCTGGCTGGCTGGCTGGCCTCCCGTTGAAGTCCGTCCGGGCCGGATCGAAGCGCCCGGAGCGATCTTCTACGTCTACGACACCCAAAACAGGCGCAATAGCGGAGGCGTGTACAGCATAGGTCAAGTCGAGGGGCAGCCCGAATACGAGGGCGGACCGCTTGGAATGGGTGGTTGGTTCTACAAGGCTCTAGAACCAGCACAGTCCCCGTCGCCTGTTCCCGAACCGGCCACATGGCTCTATCTGATCACGGGCGTATTCGCGGTGGGACTGGCGTTGCGGACGAGGCCACGGCCAGGCACAGTTCGATCGTGAAGCGAGGGATGGGTGTCACCGCCCGCGCAGGGCGGCGACACTCGGCGTACCACCGAAGTTCAAAACCAAGCGTATCGTTCAGGGGGGGGCGAGAGAGGGTTCAATGTCGATATCGAGATACCGGATTCCCGTCGGGCCTGATCTGGCAAGCCTGGATACAGAAATGCGCCAATTGCTGCAGCTGGTGGCCGCCAGCGAAGGGGGCAATACGTTTCGTGAGGCCAAGGAAATTCTGAGGCATTGCTATCCGCAAGACGCGAAGCATTTTGGGAAGATGGATCAATCCGCCTTCAGCAAACAACTCGCAAAGGCGGAACTCTATGGACTTATTACACGACCGGCGATGGATTTTCGTAACATCACTTACGAATTGGCGAACGATGCGCGATGGAAACTGTTCCGAGAGCCTTGGGTGTCATTGGAAAGTAGGCTAATCGAGGCGAGTTGTGGCGTTTTTCAGACGATCAGGGTCGTAAACAGTCATGTTGCTCAACGGATCGAGAAGGAAGTTACAGAGAGAAAAAAGAGGGATTATTCACCTCCGGACGAGGACGTATCTGCCGCGATTTGGGAGCGATTTCTGAGTCATTTTGGAGACATGGTTTCGCCTCATCTTTATGGTCTAATTTTTCGTGCCAAATTAATCGGGGTTACATATGGACTGACAATCAGATGCGCTACGGAGTCGATGGCCTTCCTACCGAATTCAGAAATGACGGACTTGGGGCCAGGGCGGAGAACGGTTTTTCCGTTGTCCGGAGATATTAAGGTCCGGGAAAATTGGGCGAGCGTCGAATCGACCTCCATTGCACAGAGAATGGCCGAAATCCTCAACGCGAGAGACGAGCCTCTCTCACTACGGGAACTGCTGTTCACTGGGCGAATCCCAAGAAAATATTCGGCAGATTACGAGCACTACGTGAAAATTTTCGGCGCGGTTCCATTCTCCGGCGATACGAATCCGCTCTCGTCGGCGGCCGACGCGATCTTGACGAGCGTCGGAAGCTTGAACTCGGCCGAAGCGCTTTGGCACGACGGCGAAATTGCGGAAAGGATCGAGGAAACTGCGCGGATCGTCGGTGACATTGGTGGCGTCATCGTCGCCAAAACGAAAGATGATGAGGCGGTCAATTTATTCCACCGCCCCGGCAATATTGGTTTGAACCAGACGATATTGAGAACGGTGGCCGCCCGCGGACGCCCCGGCGTGATCGTCGTTGCGGCCGGCGCCAACAAGGTCGAAATCGTGCTCAATGCCATCGAACAGGGCTTGGTGTCGCATGCGATCGTCGACACGGTGCTCGCAACCGGCATGAAGACGGCGCTCACGCCCGCCAAGGCGTAAGAGGACTGCGCCTGCCAGGTGAAATGCCGTGGCTCGTTTCGTCTCAGTTCGAGCCGCGCGTTCCCTCCACCGCCTTCGGCGATTCCCCTCCCCCGCGCACGTAAGCAGTGGCGGAAAACGAACGGCCTGACCCCTTCAGTGGCCGGCTCACTCAACCGGCGATGGCTGGGGTTGGTCGGCGACCGGCGCGGATTTGGGGGCGCCGTTCAGCAGCACGTTGAGCAGCAGGGCGGTGACGATGCCGAGCATGACGCCGTTGTGCAGGAAGTTGGCCGCCGCGGGCGGGAAGCGGTCGAAGAATTTGCTGTTGGCGGCCGGCAGCAGGCCGACGCCGAGGGCCAGGGCGATGACATAGGCGCTGCCGCGCTCGGCGGTGAAGTCGATCCGGCCGAGGGTCTGGATGCCGTTGGCGGCGACCATGCCGAACATCACCAGGGCGGCGCCGCCGATCACCGGCGGGGGGATGGCGGTGACCAGGAACGACAGCTTGGGCAGGGTCCCCAGCAGGATCAGCAGGCCGCCCGCGGCGGCGACGACGAAGCGGCTGCGCACCCCGGTCATGGCGACGATGGCGACGTTCTGGGAATAGGAGGTGTAGGGCAGGCTGTTGAACAGCCCGCCGATGAAGGCCCCGGCCGCGTCGGCCCTGAGGCCGCGGGCCAGGTCGGCGGCGCTCAGCGGCCGCTCGGTGATGCGGCTGAGGGCCAGCAGCATGCCGCTGGATTCGACCATGGTGATCAGCATCACCACCGTCATCGACGCCGCCGACACCAGGTCGAAGCGCGGCGGGCCAAAGTGGAGCGGCGAGACCAGGCTGAACCATCCGGCCGAGGCGACCGCCGTCAGGTCGATGCGTCCGGCGGCGAAGGCGGCCGCGAAGCCGGCGACGATGCCCAGCAGCACGGCGGTGTTGGCCAGAAAGCCTCTGGCGAAGCGGTTGATGGCAAGAATGACGGCGATAACGAACATCGCCAGAAGCACGCCCACCGGGTCGCTGGCCTGGGCCGCGCCGCCGCCGGCGATCCAGCCCGCCGCGGCGCCCAGCAGGGAGACGCCGATCAGCACCATGGCCGTGCCGGTGACCACCGGCGCGAACAGGCTCCGCAGGCGGCTGAACACCGGGGCTATGACGAGGCCCAGCAGACCCGAGACGATGGTGGCGCCGAACACCCCGGGAAGGCCGAGGGCGGGATTGGAGGCGATGGCGATGGCTGGCCCGACCGAGACGAAGGTGACCCCCATCATCACCGGCAGGCGCACGCCGATGGGCCCGACGCCGAGGCACTGGACCAGGGTGACCAGGCCGCAGGCGATCAGGTCGGAGCTGACCAGATAGGCGGTCTGGGCCGCGCCCAGATGAAGGGCGGACCCGATCACCAGCGGCACGGTGACGGCGCCAGCGTACATGGTCAGCACATGCTGGATGGCCAGCACCAGCAGGCGCCCGGGGGGCAGCAGGTCGTCGACGGGATCGGTCATGACCGCGAGGCTATTCGCGACGGGGCGACGCGGCTCACCCCGGCCCGGCGCGCGAACGGCGATCCGTTCGCATTCGCACAAAATTCCTTCTTTGCCTTTGACGTCTGCCGCAGCGGTGGGCGCCGCCGGGCTTTCTGTATCGCCGGTCTGGTTGTCACATTGGCGTCGCAAGCCGGACCTCCGACCAACTGAGCCATAGCCGAACCGCCACGCCGGACATTCACCCGCGGGCGGCGCCCAACCGGCGATTCAGGGGGACTTCAGATGCTAAAGAGACACACGCTTCTGGCGGGGACGTCGCTCGCCATCATGACCTTGGCCACCGCCGCCGCCAGCGCCGCTCGGGCCGCCGACGCCGCGGTCGCGTCCGACAGCGCCAGGGCGATCGAGGAGGTGGTGGTCACCGCCCAGAAGGTGAAGAGCAACCTGCAGAAAACGCCGCTGGCGATCACCGCCCTGAGCGCCGCCGCGCTGGAGGACGGGCATGTCGTGGCGCCCAAGGACCTCGACAACATCGTTCCCGGGCTGGTGGTCAACACCACCCCGTCCAACCCGCTGTCGATCAGCATCCGCGGCGCGGGCTATGAGGGGATCGAGAACACCTCGGCCCAGCCGGGCGTGTCGTACAATCAGAACGGCGTCTACATCGCCAGCCCGATCTCGCTGAACGCCAACTTCC
The DNA here is from genome assembly GCA_903870555.1 of uncultured Caulobacteraceae bacterium. Lineage (GTDB taxonomy): Bacteria > Pseudomonadota > Alphaproteobacteria > Caulobacterales > Caulobacteraceae > Acaudatibacter > Acaudatibacter boreus. The sequence continues at coordinate 72 of CAIQDO010000186.1, read as the reverse complement.
TCGACGTCGAGTCGGTGGAGGTGCTGCGCGGTCCGCAGGGCACGGTGCTCGGCCAGAACTCCGACGGCGGCG
>CAIQDO010000185.1 GCA_903870555.1 uncultured Caulobacteraceae bacterium | reverse complement strand
GGGCGGGCGGCGGCGGCGGCAGGAGCGATCCGCACCGCCGTGGCGACAGTCGCGTCGCGGGACCTGATCGGCCATGTCGAGCGCGCCCTCGCGGCGACGGGGACGATCCGCCTGGACGGGGCCCTGGTCGCCCTGGCCGGCCACGACCCGTTCGCCACCCTGTCAGCCGAGGCGTCGGCGCGGCTGGAGGCGATCGAGGCCGCCTTGCTGGCAGGCGGAACAAGCCCACCGGATGTCGCCGGCCTCGAAGGGCCGGATGGCGCGCAAGATGACCTTCTACGACTGTTGATCGAGACCGGCCGGGCGGTGGCGCTGCGCAACGTCAGCCTTCGCCAGACCCTGGTGTTTCACCGCGACGCCCTGGTCGCCGCCGTCGAGGCCCTGCGCTCGGCGTTCCCCCCACCGACCGCCTTCGCCACAGGCGAGGCCCGGGCGGCGCTGGGCACCAGCCGCAAGTTCATCGTGCCGCTGCTGGAGCACCTAGACACCCTCGGCGCGACGGTGCGCGAGGGCGACCTGCGGCGGATTGCAACGGGTTCGTAAAAGCGCTTCGCGCCCGGCGGGAAAGGCTTCTAAGGTCGCCTCAGGATGGAGGTGACTGGAGTCTGGTGGCTTCCCTGGTCTTCAAAACCAGTGACACGTCCAAAAGGCGTGTGGTGGGTTCGATTCCCATCCACCTCCGCCACAAGGGGAGGACCCACCGATGACCGCACCGCTTGCCGAGGCTCCGCGCCCGGACGCCGCCCTACCCGCCTTCGCGCTGTCGGATGTCGCGGGCGAGACGCGGCGCTTTCCCACGGGGCGGCCGGCGCTGATCTGTTTCGTCAAGGAGGACTGCCATACCTGCAACCTGGCCGCGCCCCTGCTCGAGGCGTTCCACCAGGCCTGGGGCGACAGGGCCGACATCTGGATGGTGGGCCAGTCGGGCGACGGCAACGCGGTGCTGATCGACCGCCACGGCCTGACCCTGCCGTTCCTGGACGACAGCGCCTGCAAGACGTCCTTCGCCTGGAATTTCGAGATCGTGCCGGCGATTTATTGGGCCGACGGCGACGGCCAGCCATTGGCCCAGACGGAAGGATTCGTCCGCGAGGAATGGCAGGCCCTGGCGGACCGGATCGCCGGGGACCTCGGCGCGGCGCCGGCGGCGGTCGACTGGGCGTCCCTGCCGGCCTGGCAGCCGGGCTGCGGCTCCAAGCATCTCGACCCCGAGATCAATGACAAGCTTCAAGCCGAGGCTGACGACAGCCCGATCCGGTCCCGGCGCATCGAGATTGCCGACGCCGACGACATTGCCGAATTCCTGTTCGACCAGGGCTTCAGCGACGGCCTGCCCCTGGTGCCGCCGACCGCCGAGCGGGTGCTGCGCATGCTGCGCGGAACCACGCGCGCGCCTCAGGAGGTGGTGGCGGTCGTACCGCCGAATCTGGCCCCGGCGACGGTGGAGAAGATTGCCATCAATGCGGTAATGGCCGGCTGCAAACCGGAATATCTGCCGGTGGTGATCGCCGCCCTGGAGGCGGTATGCACCGACGCCTTCAACATGCACGGGGTGGCCGCCACCACCATGGGCGCCGCGCCGGTGCTCGTGGTCAGCGGACCGATCCGCCAGCGGATCGGCATGAACATGAAGCTGGCGGCGCTGGGAAACGGCAATCGGGCCAACGCCACGATCGGCCGGGCGCTGCGGCTGGTGGTGCGCAATCTCGGCGGGGCCAGGCCCGGCGGCGTCGACCGCTCGACGCTGAGCTCGCCGTTGAAATTCACCATGTGTTTCGCCGAGTGGGAGGAGGGTTCGCCCTGGGACCCGCTGCACGTCGAGCGGGGATTCAAGGCTGAGGACTCGGTGGTCACCGCCTTTGCCATGACCAGCGGGCCGGTTCAGATCGTCGACCAGGAATCCCGCCGGCCGGATCAGGTGGCCGGGTCGCTGGGGCTGGGGCTGGAGGCCGTGTTCCTGTCCAAGATCCATCGGGCCCCGGTCGACGCCCTGCTGGTGGTCTGCCCCGAGCACGTCAAGACGTTGATCAGCGACGGTCCCTACTCCAAGACCCGGCTGCGCGAGCGGATCCAATCGGTCACCGAGCGCCCTCTACGCGAAATGGTGGCCAATTCGATCTCCGGATCCGGCATCCCCCTGGCGTCGGCGGCGAAAATGACTCAGGCGCAGCTCGACGCCCCGGCGCCCAAGTTCGCCAGCACCGACTATATCCACATCGTCGTCGCCGGCTCAGAGGCGGGCAAGTTCTCCGCCGCCTTCCATGGCTGGGCCAGCGGGGCGATGGGGTCGACGCCCGTTTCCCGCAAAATCGAAAGCTGATAGCTTTGGCGAAAGAACAGGGAGGATGTCGATGACGACGATTCTGGATCCCACTGACGAGCGTGTGCCGGTGGAACGACAGGTCACGCCACGCACCGGCAAGATCTCGGGCGTGATCGGCCTGCTCGACATCCGCAAGCCGCGCGGCAATGTGCTGCTGGACGAACTGGAAACCCTGCTGGCGGCCCGGTTTCCCGAGGCGACGGTCAAGCGCTACGAGAAGCCGACCTTCACCAAGCCCTGCCCCGGCGACCTTCGTCTGAAGATCGCCTCGGAATGCAACTATCTGGTCGAAGCCCTGGCCGATTGAGGATCATGCACGACGTGCAGTCTGCACGACACCGTATGGTTCGAAATCCAGGGGCTTCCCGCCGTATCGATAGCGTCCAGTGAGTTCGCCCAGGCGGCCGAGGTCCAACGCAAGGCGTTGGGCATGGCGGACGCCCGCTATGTGCTGGTCGATCATCCGATCCAGGACGCCACGGACGAGGAGATGCGCGACAAGGCCCGGTCGGCGCTAGAGCCGGTCATCGCCGCGCTGACGACCTGATCTTGCCGGCCAGCGCCGGCAGTTCGGCGTCGGCGACGGTGCGCAGGTCGAGCATCACCCGGTCGCGCTCGATGCGGCCGACCACCGGCGTTGTCCCGGCCCGCAGGCGCCGGGCGAGGTCCTCGGAGCCGATGCGGTCAGAGCGCAGCGCCATCGCCCGGCTGGGCAGGGCCTGCATCGGCATGGCCCCGCCGCCAGCGTAACTGTCGGTCTCGACGACCTCGGCGTCCAGGCCGTCGACATCGGCGATCAGGGCGGCGAGCGCCGCCGCGCGCGCGGCGATCGTGGCCAGGGTCTGGGTCAGCATGTGCAGCACCGGCACGCGGGCGATTGGATCGGTCGGCGGACGGTAGAGCCGCAAGGTCGCCGCCAGGGCCGCCAGGGACAGCTTGTCCAGTCTCAGGGCCCGGGCCAGCGGGTGGCGAGCGACCGCGTCCAGCAACTCGCGCCGTCCCGCCAGGACACCGGCCTGCGGTCCGCCGAGCAACTTGTCGCCGCTGAAGATCACCAGGTCGACCCCGGCGTTCAGGCTCTCCTGAACCATCGGCTCGCCAGTGATGCCGAAGGGTTCCAGGTCGACCAGGGCGCCGCCGCCGAGATCCTCCACCAGCAACAGGCCGCGGGCGTGGGCGAAGGCCGCCAGCTCGGCCAGCGGCGGGGCGCTGGTGAAGCCGGTGATGCGGAAGTTGCTGGGGTGGGTGCGCAGAATCACCCGCGCCTCGGCGTGCTCGCGCACGGCCAGCTCGTAGTCCTTCAGGTGGGTAATGTTGGTGGCGCCGATCTCGATCAGGCGCGCGCCGCTCTGGGCGACGATGTCGGGGACGCGGAAGCCGCCGCCGATCTCGATCAACTCGCCGCGCGAGACGATGACCGGCGCGTCGGCGGCCAGAGCGGCCAGAGCCAACAACACGGCCCCTGCGCCATTGTTCACCGCCAGCCCGCCGTCCGCTCCGGTGACGTCCGCGATCAGGCCATCGAGATGGTCATGGCGCGACGACCGCCGGCCGCCGCCAAGATCCATTTCGAGATTGGCGTAGCCGGCCGCGACGGACATGGCGGCCATCGCCTCGGACGCCAGGGGCGCGCGGCCCAGGTTGGTATGGATCACCACGCCGGTGGCGTTAATGACCCTGAACAGCGTCTCGCGTTCCCGGTCGCGCAGGCGCCGGGCAGCCTCGTCCAGCAGCGCGGCGACGTCGGGTGGCGGCGAGCCCTCCGCGACCAGCCGCACTCGCGCCTCGGCCAGCACGCCGCGAACCGCCTCGGCCAAGGCCACGGCGCCGAACGCGACGACGAGCGGCCGGGCGGCCGGATCGTCGCACAGCGCGCCGACGGCGGGCAGGCGGCGACGGAGATCGGCCGGTTTGGCCCTGGTTCTGTCGCGCGCGATGGTGTTGCTCCCTGCTACTGTCTCCAGGCTAGACCAAACGTCCCCACGGCGAAATCACCCGGCCTCGGCCAGAGCCTGCCGCACCCAGGCGACGATCTGGGTGGCGGGCATGGCGCCGGCGGTCTGGGCGACGACCTTGCCGTCCTTGATCAGGAACAGGGCCGGTATGCCTGAGACGCCCAGGGCGCTGGCGGCGGCCGGCTCGACGTCGGAGTTGAGCTTGAGCAGCCGCGCCTCCGGCTCAAGCGCCTTGGCCGCGGCGGCGAACTGCGGCGCCATCGATTTGCAGGGGCCGCACCATGGCGCCCAGACGTCCAGCAGAAGGGCGGCGCCCTTGGTGCCGGCGCGATGCGCCGCGAGCTGCGCGCCCGAGACTTCGACCGGGGCGCCGGTCAGCACCGGCTGATGGCACTTGCCGCACTTGGCCTCGCGCGCATCGCGGCCGTCGGCGATGCGATTGCCGGCGCCGCAGTGAGGACAGACGAATTGGCGCATCAGGTGAACTCCCGCGGCGATCGGCGCCGTCGCCCGGATATAGGCGCCCCGGAACCGCATTGCCCGAAGGGGCGCGCGTGACCGGCCCGGAAACCGCCAATTGTCAACCAATGTAAACAGTACAGGGAAACCACAACTCGTAATTTTACCAAATATCGCTCTCCGGGGTGTCCCCCTAGAAGGACGTCAACACCCCGGACGGGGGTGCAACGCAACCCAAACAGACACCCTGGAGACTTTCAAATGAAGCGCATCATCCTCGCCGCCTCGGCCCTGCTCGCCGTCGCCGCCGCCTCCTCCGCCATGGCCGACTCGGTCAACGGCGCCTCCGCCACCGGCACCGCCGGCGTCACCATCTTCACCCCCATCACCGTCACCCAGACCCAAGGCCTCGACTTCGGCGCCATCACCTCCGGCGCGTCCGGCACGGTGAGCATCGCCCAGGCGAACGGGACCCGTACGGTCAGCGGCGGCGTCGGCGCCATCGCCGTCAACGTCGGCAAGGCCGGCGCCTTCGCGGTGAACGGACAATCGAATGCGGCGATCAACGTCGTTGTCGGCGCCAACATCACCG
>CAIQDO010000184.1 GCA_903870555.1 uncultured Caulobacteraceae bacterium | reverse complement strand
GTGCGGTAGTGGTCGCCTTCATGGGCGACGAACACCTGGGTTTTTTCCTTCAGTCGCCGGAACGCCGTCGCATGGATGATTCGATCACGGTCCCGCGCGAAAGGCGTTCGGGTGGCGCTCGGCCGCTCGGGATGCCGCCGACCGCGCGAGGCGCTGGGATCTTCAGCCCAGTTGACCAAGGCCGGCGGGCCTGTTCTCGCCCTCATCAGCACATCCCCGCAAGTCGCCCCCTTTGCCAAGCGGGCCGTGAACCCTCATATAGGGGCAATCGAGGAATATCATCGCGATGTCCGATTTCGAAATTTCCCTTTCGCGCGCACCGACGTTGACTCTGACGCCGGCCGCGGCCCGTCGCCTGAACGCCATTGGCAAGTCCGAAGGCCGTCCCTTGATGCTGCGCGTGGCGGTGGACGGCGGCGGCTGTTCCGGATTCCAGTATCGATTCGACCTGGTCGAAACAGCCGAGCCGGATGACCTGAAGGTCGAGCGAGACGGCGCCGCCGCGCTGGTCGACAGCGTCTCCCTTGATCTGCTACGGGGTTCCGAAATCGATTTTGCCGACGAACTTGCCGCCGCGGAGTTCCGCGTGCGCAACCCCAACGCCAAGTCGAGTTGCGGCTGTGGCGTCTCCTTCTCCATCTGAGTCCGCCCAGGAGGCGATCGGTGCGCATCGCCACCTGGAATGTCAATTCGGTCAACGCCCGCCTGCCGACCATCCTCGAATGGTTCGAACAGGAGCGTCCCGACGTCGCCTGCCTGCAGGAACTGAAGTGCTTAGATCAGCGGTTCCCAGGCGAGGCCTTCGAGCGCCTCGGCTACAATGTCGCCGTCCATGGTCAGAAAACCTACAACGGGGTCGCGCTGCTCTCGCGCACGCCCCTGGAGGACGTGCGGCGCGGCCTTCCCGGAGACGACGGGGATGAGCAAGCGCGCTACATCGAGGCGGTGATTTCCGGCCCAACGCCCATCCGCGTCGGCGGCCTGTATCTACCGAACGGCAATCCGGTGGATACTGACAAGTTCGCCTACAAGCTGGCCTGGATGGAGCGTTTGCACGCCCACGCGATCCAGCTCCTTGCCCTCGAAGAGCCACTGGTCCTGGCGGGTGACTACAATGTCATTCCCGAGTCCGCCGATGTCTACGATCCGGCGGCCTGGGCCGACGACGCCCTGTTCCGGCCCGAAAGCCGCGCGGCTTTCCGCGCGTTGAAATGGCTGGGGCTCACCGACGCCTACATGGCCGCCGACGGCGCGCCGGGCGGATACACCTTCTGGGATTACCAGGCTGGCGCCTGGCCGCGCGATCTTGGCATCCGCATCGACCACCTATTGCTTTCGCCAATGGCCGCCGACCGCCTGGCCGGCGTCGTCATTCACCGCGACGTGCGCGGACGTGAGAAGCCTTCCGACCATGTGCCGGTGGTGGCGGAGCTAAGCCTGACCGTCTGAAGCCTGGACAGGGTTCTCGTTGGTGACGACGCGCCATCCGCCTCGAAAATCCGCCGCGACGACGGGTCGAATTGGAGGCCGCGCCAGAGTCGGCCGTGGAGCCGGTTACACGTGGCTCAGGGCGAACTTCATCCCAGCGTCGACGTGTAACTCCGCCGTATCGAACACAGGCACGGTGAAGTCGCCGGCCTCGACGAGCAGACCGAATTCAGTGCAGCCAAGGATGATGCTGTCGGCGCCGTGGTCGTTGATCATGGCCTCGGCGATGCCGACGACGTCCGCGCGCGACTCCGATTCAAACCGACCCTGAACAAGTTCATCGAAAATTATCGCATGAAGCCGTTCGCGCTCCACCTCGCGCGGAATCAGAACCTCGAGACCGGCCGCTGCCAACCGGTTACGATAGAACGCACGCTCCATGGTGAAGCGGGTCGCCAGGAGTAGCGGCCGATTCAAACCCGCCGCCGAGAGGGCTGCCGCCGTTGCGTCCGCCACATGGATGAGAGGGATGGAAAGCGCCTCCTGAATCTCGTCAGCCACCTGATGCATCGTGTTCGAGCAGATCAGCAGCGATTCGGCGCCGGCCGCTTCGAGGCGGCGAGCGGCCTCGACCAGCACCGCTGTGATCCCGGCCCAGTCTCCGACCGACAGCTTGTCCGACATCGGCGCGAAATCCACCGACCAGAGCAACAGGGGAGCGGAATGCTGGCCGCCCAGCGCGTCCCGCGTCAGGCGGTTGAGACGCTGGTAGTAGATACTGGTGCTTTCCCAACTCATGCCACCGAGCAGGCCGAGGGTCTTCACGCCCGCGATCCGGCGCGACCGCTAAAGGCGACCTTTCGTCCGTCGAGCGCCGCAGCCAAATCGCGACAGTCGGCGGGGGCGTGCGAGAGCATGACAGGCAGATTGCAGCCCCACGGATTTGAATTGTCCCGTGTCTCGTTGATCTTCTTGGTCATGACATGTTCCGCCGTTAGACGGGAGATTCATAGCCGACCGCCGAGTCCGGCGCAAAGCGAGACATCAGGAGACTATTGCCAATGCGACTTGACGCCGTGTCGATCGGGATCGATCCGCCCAATGAGGTCAATGTCGTCATCGAGGTGCCGATCGGAGGCGAACCCATCAAATACGAGATGGACAAGGCTTCCGGCGCACTGGTCGTCGACAGGTTCCTCTATACCGCTATGCG
>CAIQDO010000183.1 GCA_903870555.1 uncultured Caulobacteraceae bacterium | reverse complement strand
GTGCTGGCGCCCTGGCTGATGGTGCGTTTCGCCCGCAAGGCGCTGGCGGAGAGCGGCCATGTGCAGGCGCACGGGGGCGGCAAGCTGGGCGCCCTCTATCGCAAGGTCGCGGGACGGGTGATAGCCTCCAGGTCATCCGCCTGGCGGTTCCTGATCGGCGTCGGCGTCGCCACCCTTCTGGCCTGCGCCATGTTCGCCACCAAGACGGTGACGGTGAAGCTGCTGCCCTTCGACAACAAGTCCGAACTGCAGGTGGTGCTGGACATGCCCGCGGGAACCTCGCTGGAGTCCACGCAGCGCGCGCTGTCGGATGCGTCCGCGGTCGCCCGGACCCTTCCGGAAGTCGATGCGGTGGACGCCTACGCCGGGACGGCCTCGCCATTCAACTTCAACGGCCTGGTGCGCCACTACTATCTGCGCAACCGGCCGGAGATGGGCGATCTTTCGGTGGCCCTGGCGCCGAAGGAGCAGCGGTCCCGCGCCAGCCATGCAATCGCCCTCGACCTTCGGCAGCGCCTGGCGAAGCTCTCTCTGCCCACCGGCGCCGTGATCAAGGTCGTCGAGGCGCCGCCCGGCCCGCCGGTGATGGCCACCCTTCTGGCCGAGGTCTACGGACCCGACGCCGCCACCCGACGCGCCGTGGCCGAGCGGGTCAAGGGCCTGTTCCGCGCCACGCCGTTCATCGTCGATGTCGACGACAGCTACGGCCGGCCCAGGCCAGGCTTGAGGCTGGTTCCCGACCGCGAGCGCCTCGAGGCCCTTAAGGTCGACGACCGGCAGGTGATGGAGTCGATCGGCGCCGCCCTGAACGGCGCGGTGGTCGGCTACGCTCCGCGAGGCGAAGGACGCGATCCCCTGGAGATCTCGGTGCGCCTGCCACAGTCGGCCCGCACCTGGGGCGAGGGCCTGGCGGCCATGCCGGTCGCCCAAGCGCAAGGGAGCGTGGCGCAAGGGCCCGGGAGCGGCCGCCTTGTGACGTTGGGCGAGGTGACCACGGCGACGTCCGAGCCCGGCTCGACCCACGTCTACCGGCGCGACGGACGCGACGTCGACATGGTGATGGGCGAACTGGCCGGCCAGTACGAGGCGCCGATCTACGGCATGCTGGCCGTCGACAAGGCCATCCGCGACGGCGACTGGAAGCCTGGCCAGAAGCCGGACATCCGTATGAACGGCCAGCCCGCCGACGAGAGCCGCCCAACCGTCCTCTGGGACGGTGAATGGGAGATTACCTGGGTGACGTTCCGCGACATGGGCGCCGCCTTCGGCGTGGCGATCCTGGGCATCTATGTTCTGGTTGTGGCCCAGTTCAAAAGCTTCCGCCTGCCGCTGGTGATCCTGACGCCGATCCCCCTGACCCTGGTCGGCATCGTTATCGGCCATATCCTGTTCCACGCCCCGTTCACCGCCACCTCGATGATCGGCTTCATCGCCCTGGCGGGAATCATCGTGCGCAACTCGATCCTGCTGGTGGATTTCATCCGCCACAAGCAGGGCCAGGGGCTGCCGCTGCGCGAGGTGCTGCTGGAGGCGGGGGCGATCCGGTTCAAGCCGATCCTGCTCACCGCCCTGGCGGCGATGATCGGCGCCAGCGTCATCCTCACCGACCCGATCTTCCAGGGTCTGGCGATCTCGCTGCTGTTCGGCCTGGCGTCGTCGACCCTGCTGACGGTGCTGGTGATTCCGGCGATCTATGTGGTGCTGCGGGACGATGTCGATCAATCGAGGCCGGCTTGATGAAGCCTGCTTATGTTCTACAATAGGCATGTGACTGACATGATCGCCGTTCCCACGGCGGCGGACGATCTGGCGGACCTCGCCGCCAGCGCCCACGCCGCCACGCGCCTGCTCAAGCTGCTGGCCAGCGAACAGCGCCTGCTGATTCTGTGCCGGCTGATCGACGGCGAGAGTTCGGTCGGCAACCTTGCGGGCCATGTCGGCCTCGCCCAGTCGGCGACGTCGCAGCATCTGGCCAAGATGCGGGCCGAGGGCCTGGTCGCCACCCGTCGCGATGGCCAGACGATCTTCTACCGCCTCGCCGATCCGGACGCCGCGCGGGTGCTGGAGACCTTGTGCGAAATCTATCGCGGCAAGTAACGGCCGCCTACTTGCCCTTGGCGACCTTCAGCGGCCCGTCGCCGCCGAGCAAAACGCCGTCCGCCATCGTGCCGTAAAGCGATTGCGGCCCATTGTGGAACCGCTTGCGAGTCTCGTCCGGCGAGCCCGTGTAGCGGGGGTCCTGTGGCCGCGGCTTGCCGTCGATATAGGCGGCCACATCCCAGGCCTGCTGGTCGGTCAGGCGGCCCGGCGCGTCCTGGGGCATGTTGAGCCGGACGAAGCCGGCGGCGTTGGGGATGTCGCCCATCCCGGCGCCCCAATTGTAGGACCGCGGTCCCCACAAGGGCGGGAAGGCGATGTCGGCCCCGGTCTTGCGGCCCGCGCCGTCGTCGCCGTGGCAGCGGGCGCATTCCTGGCCGAACACCACCTTGCCACGACCGCGGTCGGGCGCGAGCGGCGGCTTGGCCAGCTTGGCGAAGCCCTGGCCGGCAAGCTTCACGCCCACCGGCGCGCCACGCGCCAGGAAGGCGGCGTAGCTTTCCACCGCCACCAGCCGCGGATCGTCATAGGCGGGCTGGCGGCCGTTCATGCTGTAGAGGAAACACTC
>CAIQDO010000182.1 GCA_903870555.1 uncultured Caulobacteraceae bacterium | reverse complement strand
GGCGACGGTCATCATGTGGCGATCGTCGTGCACCCCTATCAGTCGTTCGCCCAGCGCGCCGAGGAACACCTTCCCAGGCTCATAGGCCCAATGGGGATGGGTGCCGATAAACTGAGGATCCGCCCAGCGTGCGAAGGGCGCGATGTTGTCGCGCAAATCGCGTGTGGGCACGCCGCGGGGAAATTTCCGGATATCGACCATTTATTCCCCCCGGATCAAAGGGTGTTGTTAGCGGTCGATGCCGTCGCGCTTCGTACCGATCGCGGCGGCGTGCTCGACGGCGAGGCCCTGGCGCGCCTCGATCATCTCGCGCTCTGTGGGCTTGTGGGTTCGCTCGGCTTCCGGGTTCTTCTGAGGGCGGTCGCCACCGTTGCCGGCCATGTGCTCGCGCAGGGCTTCCCTCGCGGCTAGCCGTTCATTGTTGGCGGCCGCCATGCGGCTTGCCGTGGCCTGTTGCACATCCATCCTCTGGTCTTCGGGCCAAGTGGGCGTTTGCGACTTTGACGGGTGGTGTTCTGGTCGTGCCGGCCCTCGCTCCGTCGCCCCGATCTCTTTCGCTGTCTCGGGATTCTGCTGGGCTATATGCTGGTCGAGCGCGGCGCGGTGAGCCTGGCGAAGGGCGTCGTAGTTGGACAATGCCGTGTCTCCGGGGGACCGATCCGGCGGCTAAAGTGTTTGATCGTGGCGGTGTTGGCTAGGGTCTTTTCTCCTCGCCGTCGATCGGCTTGCGCCGTTTCAGGATGGCGTCGAGCTGGTCCTTAGTCTCGGCGTATTGCGGAAACACTTTGTGGATGACTGGCCACAGATAATCGGTAAGTTCGGCTATGGCCTCATAGCAGGTCTTATAGGTGTCCCTATTGGCCTCTATAGACCACTCTCGAATAATTTCTAGGGCCTTGGTCAAATCATCAATCCGCGCCCTTAATTGGGCGACCTCTTGGCGAAGCATTGCGATTTCTTTTGTTTCCATAGAGGCAATAATAACATTTTTGTTACTGATTTTGAATCTCTAAATGCTTGCACGGCCGTTGACGGTATAGACCGTTTGAACGGTTGCGGATTCGGCTTGGTCACATGCAGGATGCGCGCGGCGACCTTTCGAAACAGGTTCAACAGGCTGCTTCGAGAGCGGGAGCCGGCGGGCTGGTGACGCCTCATTTGCGTCTGTGTCCGCCCGGGCGTGCCCTCGTAGCCCAGGCGGCCTATCGTTCCGTGTCCCACTGTCGTGCGCGGCTCGGTGCGGCGGTGTGGTGGCGATCGGCCTCGGCTTGTAGGCGGATCGCTTCTTCGATCATGCCGCGCCTCTCCTGGCGCTGCTCCTCCAGGCTCTTAGAATTCTGGCGGAAGCGGTCGAGCGCCTCCAACTGCTGCGCGACCATGCCGCCCTTGGTCGTTCCAACTTCCGACCCGTCGCGCGCCTGGCTGTCTGTCTCTTCCTCGCCGCGCTCGCCGGCCTGGTGCTCGACCGAAGGCTTGGGCGGCTCCTGCTCCGCTCGCTTCGATCGCTCGGCCGCCAGGTCGATGATCTGGGCCGTGATGCCGGCCAGCTCGGCGGCGATCTCGGCCCGCTGTTCGTTCCGGTCCTTCGCGGCGCGCCGATCGTCGCCGGCATTGGAGCGCCGGCCCTGGCGCTCCATCTTTGTGGCCATCGGCCCTTG
>CAIQDO010000181.1 GCA_903870555.1 uncultured Caulobacteraceae bacterium | reverse complement strand
TCATCCAAACCACCAAGATCGCCGCATGACACGCTTCCATGCCATCGATTTTTTCCTGGGGCATGCCCCAGGAACACAGCAAGAACGAAGCGGACAGATCACGAGCTACAAAAACCGGACATCTTTACGAGCTAGCGACAGTCCGCGAGACGCTTGTCAAGGGTCCACAGGGCCGCGCCCGGTGTCATCAGGGTAGAGGCCAGCAAGGCTGGCATCCACCAGACCGCACCCGAGGCCATACAGCTGCTCACGCTCAATGAACGCCATGACCTCAGGCAGGCTCGCCGGGTTGCAGGGCCGCAGAACACTGACGTCGGCGAGCGTCTGCCGGCGCGGCGCCGGCGGTGTTCCGCAGGCGATTTCAAGGACGACAATCGGGTGCGTCAGGGCCAGGTCACGCCCGAGCACGGCAACCAAGGCGGGGTTCCCGCTTCGGAAGTGGTCGATCGAGACGGAGGTGTCGACAAGCACGCTCATTCTGCGTCCCGGGCGGCGGGATCCTCGCGCCGCCGCGGTGCGTCCCGAATCTCCGGGGTCGCGCCGCCGAGCGCCGCCAGACGCTTGGCGGCCTGCACGCGCACGAACGTATTCATGGCCTCACGGAATATGTCCGCCTTGTCCGTGCCGGTGTCGGCCAGTTCCAGCGCCTCGGCGTAGAGGCCGTCGTGCGCATGGTCTGAACTCCATGCAACACCCCATATGATGCATATTCGCATCATCTCGCGCATCACCTCAACACTCGCCGGCGGGTCCTTCGGCCGGCCTCGCCACCACCGCGTCCGACGCGCATACTTCCCGCCGAACACGCAACCCCAGCAAGGGAGCCGCCGCCATGACGCGCGCCGAACACATCATGCGGGTGACGCGACGCCTGATCCTGATGACCAGCGGCGTGATGGTCGGCCTGGTCAGTCTGTTCGCCGCCACCCTGTTCCTGGGCGACCGGTTCATGGTGTCCTGGGCCTGTTTCGGCTGCGGTCTGCTGGGCGGGTTCATCAGCATCCAGCAGCGGCTGAAAAAGGTGGCGACGGCCGAGTTGGCCCTGCTGTCGCAATCCTGGTTCCAGATCGTGCTGATCCCGGTCTATGGCGGCATCTTCGCCCTGGTGCTCTATGTCGGCTTCCTCAGCCAGATCGTCACAGGCTCGGTGTTTCCCCAGTTCGCCATTCCCGCCTTCCACAGCCCGCCGGTGACGGCCGACGTCAAGGCGTTCTTCCAGGACACCTATCCTGTCAGCGGCGTGGACATGGCCAAGCTGTTGTTCTGGTGCCTGGTCGCGGGCTTTTCCGAACGCTTCATCCCGCAGATCATCAGTCATGTGCCCGGCGACGCGGACAAGCCGGAGACCAGGTAGGCGGCGGCCGGCAGGATCGGAACAAACCCAGGCCGGGCAAGACGAGCGACGAGGGGGAGCGGCGGATGAAGATCGACCTGCGCACGGCCGTTCTCGCGGCCGTCTATGTGTCGGCGGTGGTGACGGTGACAACCCTGAGCCACCTGCCCGCCTTCGCCATGACCTTCGCCAGCTCGGCGATCCTGCTGGCGGCCCAGCCGGACACGCCGGCGGCCCAGCCCCGCGCCCTGATCGGCGGCCATGTCATCGCCGCCCTCTGCGGCCTGGTGGCCGGTTGCCTGGTCGGGGACGGTGTGGCGGGGACGGCGCTCGCCATCGGCGCCGCCGCCGTCCTCATGCAGGCCAGCAGGACCCTCCATCCGCCGGCGGCGGTCAGCGGCTATCTGATGCTGCATCAGACGGCGCACTGGACCTGGCTGCTTTTCCCCATCCTGTCCGGGGCGCTGCTGCTCGCCGGTCTCTCCTGGGCCGCGCGACGGCTGGTCCCGCGGCCCTGAGAAAATCCTGGAACAATCGGTTCTTCTAAAGCACTAGATCGATCGTTACGGAACGGGCGCCCGGATGCCAGTCCGGACGCCGCAGCGGGGCGCCAGCCACGATCAGCGAAGCCGATCGCATGAGATTTCAGGCGGGCACGGATGCCGGGCTGCCGGGCGCGGAGATCGCGGCCCTAGCCCACCGGGTTCGGGCCGGGGGCGCCCAGGCCGGCGAAGCCGCCAAGGTCCTGGCCGCGGCGCTCGCCCATGCCGCGTTCGCGGCGCCTGGGAGGATGGCGGACATCTACGACCACGCCGCGGCGGGCTGGTACGGCCGGCCGGTGAACGGTCCGGCGATCGCCGCGCCACCTGAAGGGTCCCCGGCCGAACCGCCGTGCCCAGCTTTCTGGGACGCCTTCTGGACCCTGGTGGACGACGCCGGCACGGGCCTGGGCGCCGCCGAGGTGACGGCGCGGACCGCCGCCCTGGGCGCCTGCCTGCCGGCCGACTTCGCGCAACGCCTGGCCCCGGCCTGCGCCGCCTATCCGGGCGTCGAGACCGCCGCCGCCAATGGCCCGCCTGGACGGTTCCGTCTGGAGGACCTGGCCGCCTGTCCTTCGGGCTCCCTCGGCCACGCCTTCTATCGTCTGATCGTCGGCAACGCCTTCGACCTGGAGGTCCTGGACCGGGACGCCCTGAACCTGTCGGGCCTTCCCGCGCCGCTGGACTACCTGAACGCGCGCATCCTTCAGGTGCACGACCTGTGGCACCTGGTGGGCGGCTACCGAACCACAGGACTGCACGAGGTCGCCATTTCCGGGTTCCAGTTGGCGCAGTTCG
>CAIQDO010000180.1 GCA_903870555.1 uncultured Caulobacteraceae bacterium | reverse complement strand
TGCTCATAGGGCGCATCGACGTAATACCACTCCAGCAGGGTGAACTCCGGGCTGTGCAGCGGGCCGCGCTCGCGGTTACGCCACACCCGGGCGAAGTCGAAGATTCGCGTCTCCCCCGCCGCCAACAGGGTCTTGCAGGCGAATTCCGGCGAGGTCCGCAGATAGAGTGGGGAGGCTTGGCCCTCGATCGTCAGGGCCTGGGTGGCGAAGGCGTGCAGGTGAGCCTCGTTGCCGGGCGACACCTGCAGGGCCGCGGTCTCGACCTCGACGAAATCTCGGGCGGCGAACCAGGCGCGTGTGGCGGCGGTGATGCGGTTGCGAGCCAGCAGGAACGGCCGACGGTCTTCGTGCCGGTCAGGCCGCCACCAGCTCACGCCGAGGCGTCCAGCACCACCGGCTTGCCGTGGGGGGTGTGGCGATAGGCCTCCGCCCATTCGTCCTTGCGTTGGGCCAGGGCCTCCGGCGCGGCCAAACCGCGCGCGGCGACGAGATCCTCCAGCGCCGCCAGCCAGTGTTCATAGTAGAGGGCGCCGTCTACCGGTTCGCCGCGCGCCTCGGCGGCCTTGATCCGGGCGCTGAGCGCGGCGGCCCACTCCGACCACGTGAAGGCGCCGGCGGCGTGGAGCTGCACCACCAGGGCGAAGGCGCCCGCCTGCCAGGGCTCGTCGAACACCGGCGGGTCGAGCGGCGCCGCGGCGTCAGGCGCGGTCAAGATAGCTCTCCCACAGGTCGAGATAGACCGCCGAGTGGCCGTCGCCGTCCGGTCCCCACAGCTCGGCCGCCTCGAAGCGCACCTGATAGAGGGGCTGGGGCTGTTCGCCGCCGCCATGGGCGTTCGCGTCGGGGAAGACGTGGGTCCCGTGGTCATGGGTTATCACCCCGACATGGCCGCGGGCGTAGCGCGGCAGGCGCGTGTGCCCGACGGGATTGATGTTGCGGGTCCGGACGCGGTCGCCGACGGCGTAGGCGGGCGGCTGTTCCGCCGGGCGGGCGGAGGGGCCGCCCTTGGCAAGGGACTCGGCGACCCGGTCGAAGGTCAGCGGCGGGCTGGCGGGCGCGGCGGCGGGATCGGGCCGGCCGCTGGCCAGTTCGGCCGCGGTGACCAGTCCGGTGTCCGATATCAGCGCCTCAAGCGCCGTGATCCATTTTTCATAGTAGCTCATCCGCAGATAGTCCGGCCCGGGTATGCTTTCGCGGGCATGACGCGACGTGTCGATCGTCCAGCGGCCCCAGGCGCCGGCGGCGAGGGTCAAGGCCAGGGCGCGGGCCTCCCACGGCTCATGGAACAGCGGCTCGTCCGGGTCGGGGGCGATCGGCCCCAGGCCGTGCATGCCGCCCATGTCGTGGACGCCGTTCACGACGAAGACTCCATGGGCGATTTGGCCAGGGCCACGCCGATCATCGAGTCGCGGCTGACGACGTCCGCCAGGGCCTCCTCGCTCCAGCCTTCTGTCCCGGCCGGGCGCTCGGGGATGACCATGTAACGGATCTCGGCGGTGGAATCCCACACCCGCACCTCGGTCGCCTCGGGCAGGGTCAGGCCG
>CAIQDO010000179.1 GCA_903870555.1 uncultured Caulobacteraceae bacterium | reverse complement strand
CGCGTCAACCGCGAAGTCCTCGCGCGGTATTAGTGCGTCCAGATTTACGACATTGATAGCCATGATTTCCGCCCAGGACATTGACGCGACAGCGGCGTCGATGCGCACCGCGAGCCTAGCAACTGGCGACTCGAGATGGAACAGCACGTCCGTATGATTGTGCTCGCTCAACTTTTTCGTGCGGCGTCGCTACGCCGGCCGTCGCGCCCGCATCGCCTGGGCGATGGTGCCGTCGTCGAGCCAGTCGAGTTCACCGCCGACCGGCACGCCGCGGGCAAGGCTGGTGACCGCGACACCCGTTCCGGCCAGGCGGTCGGCGAGGTAGTGGGCGGTGGTCTGGCCGTCGACGGTGGCCGGCAGGGCGAGAACCACCTCGCGGACCGCCTTGGCCGCCGCCCGGCCGACCAGCGGGCCAATGCGCAGGGCCTCGGGTCCGACGCCGTCGAGGGCCGACAGCAGGCCGCCCAGGACATGGTAGCGGCCGCGAAAGGCGCTGGCCCGCTCCATCGCCCACAGGGCCCCGACCTCCTCGACCACGCAGATCAGGGTCCCGTCGCGGGACGGGTCCTCGCAGATGGCGCAGGGATCGGTGGTGTCCAGCGAACCGCAGATCCGGCAGGTGCGCACCTTGTCGGCGGCGTCGGCCATGGCGTCGCTGAGCGGCAGCAGCAGCTGTTCGCGGCGCTTCAGCAGGGCCAGGGCCGCGCGCCGCGCCGAACGGGGGCCGAGGCCGGGGAGTTTCGCCAGCAGGGCGATCAGGCGTTCGATCTCGGGTCCGGCAGAGGCGGCCATGGGGTCAGGGCCTAGCCGAACATGTCGGCCAGGTCGCGCAGCCAGGTCTTGACCGCCGGCTGGGTCAGGGTCGGCGTGGCGCCGTGACGCACCAGGATCAGGTCGCGGTCGGGACAGACGACGATGTGCTGGCCCTCGTAGCCGTTGGCCGAAAAGGTCCCCGGTCCGGCCATGTTCAGCCACCACTGGGCGCCGTAGTCGCTGTCCGGCTCGACGTCGGCCTGCTGGAAGGTCGGGGTGCGGGCGTAGTCCACCCAGCCTTCGGGCAGGAGGCGGCGGTCCTCCCAGACCCCGTCGCGCAGGTAGAGCAGGCCGAAGCGGGCGAAGTCCCTGGGCGTGCAGAAGCAGAACGACGAGCCGATAAAGGTCCCTGCGGCGTCGAACCGGGGCTCGGCGCTGGTCATGCCCAGCGGGCCGAACAGCCGCTCGCGCATGAAGGCCTCCAGGCCGGCGCCGTCGACGCCCAGGGCCCGGGCGAGGCAGTGGGCGATGATGTTGGTCGTGCCGCTGGAATATTGCCAGAAACTTCCCGGCGGATGGGCCAGGGGAACCGCCTCGGCATAGGCCGCCACGTCCTCGCGCCCCTCGCCGAACAGCATGGCGATGACGTCGGAGGGATTGCCCGGGGTGTAGTCCTCGACCCAGGCCAGGCCGCTGGACATCCGCAGCAGATGGTCGAGGGTGATGGAGCCGCGCGGATCGCCGGGCGAGCGCCAGGCGGGAACGTCGGCGGGCGCGCGGATGTCGATGAGCCCGTCGCCAACCGCCAGGCCGACCAGGGCCTGGGTGATGCTCTTGGCCATCGACCACGATCGACAGGTGGCGTCCGGCCCATAGCCGGGAGCGTAGCGTTCGGCCAGCAGCCGCCCGCCCTGGACGATCACGGCCGCATGGGTCTCGCCGAGCTCGCCCGCCGGATCGGCGGAGAAGGCCGCTTCGAGATGCGCCAGCGCCCGCGCCTCGACCGCGGGCGACGGGAAGACGCCAGTCGGCCAGTCGGATGTCGGCCACGGCGTGTTCGCCGGCTGGCGGGGAAGGGGCGGGAGCGGCGCTTGGGCGGTCATGCCGCCACCTTAGAAAGGGCCGCCCTCTTGGGGAAGGGTGTGGCTAAGCGAGATCCCTGGCAAGTTCCGCCCGGGACTCCGCCGACAGCACGGCCAGGTGGCCGTAGCGGGGGTGGTCGCAGCCGATCATCGCCGTCACCGCCGGGTCGCGGAAGGCGGCGGCCTGGGCGTCCGTGAGCGGAAAACGCAGGAAGTGCACGGCCGAGGTCTTGCCGTCGCGGGTCCGCTCAACGTCCTGCTCGGCCAGGGCCATCACGCGGTCATCGCCCAGGGCCAGGAACAGGTGATCCTCCACCCCGCCGAGCTGGCCGAGGATCGCGGCCCGGCGCAGGGGATCGTCGATCTCGAACATCACCGTCGCCACCAGTTCGCGGCCCTGGGGGATCAGGGGGTTGTAGGCGGTCAACTCG
>CAIQDO010000178.1 GCA_903870555.1 uncultured Caulobacteraceae bacterium | reverse complement strand
GGTGAAGGACACCTCCTACATGTACCTTACCGGTCCGGATGTGGTGAAAAAGGCGGTGAACGAGGATGTCACCCACGACGAACTGGGTGGCTGGCGCGTGCATGCGCTCAAGTCGGGCGTATCGGATGGCGCCTTCGAGAACGATCTTGAAGCGCTGGTCCAGGTTCGTCGGCTCGTGGACTTCCTGCCCCTCTCCAATCGCGAGAAGGCGCCGCGGCGTGAAACGTTCGACGACCCCGAACGCATGGAGCCGTCGCTCGACACCCTGGTGCCGGCGAACCCGAACAAGCCCTACGACATGAAGGAGCTGCTCCTGAAGGTCGTCGACGAGGCCGACTTCTTCGAAATCTCGCCGGAGTGGGCCAAGAACATCATCGTGGGCTTCGGCCGAATGGACGGCGACACCGTCGGCTTCGTGGCCAATCAGCCCCAGGTGCTGGCCGGGGTGCTCGACATCGACGCCTCGCGCAAGGCGGCTCGGTTCGTGCGCTTCTGCGACGCCTTCAACATTCCGGTGGTGACGCTCGTCGACGTGCCCGGCTTCATGCCCGGCACCAAGCAGGAGCAGGGCGGCGCCATCAAGCACGGGGCGAAGCTGCTGTTCGCCTTCGCGGAGGCGACAGTGCCCAAGGTCACCGTCATCACGCGCAAGGCCTACGGCGGCGCGTTCGACGTGATGAGTTCGAAGAACATCCGCGGCGACGTCAACTACGCTTGGCCCACCGCCGAAATCGCTGTGATGGGGCCCAAGCAGGCGGTCGAGATCATTTTCCGGGGCGACATTGGCGATCCTGACAAGCTGGCCGAGCGCGAGGCTGAATATAAGGCCCACTTCGCAAACCCCTTCGTGGCGGCCTCACGCGGTTACATCGACGATGTCATCATGCCGCACGGCACACGGCGTCGCATCGTCCGGGCCCTCAAGAGTCTGAGGTCGAAGGATGTCAAGAATCCCTGGAAGAAGCACGACAACATTCCGTTGTAGGCCGACATCGGGCGCCCGCGGCTGACTTGAAAGGCTGGCGGCGACCCTCCATCTGCCGGTTCTCAGTTCAGACCTTGGATGCCCAACACGACCATGACGACCGTGACCGAAGCCGCGCCTGAAACCCGTCCGTTCGAAGCCGATGTCGCCAAGCTGCTGCAGCTGATGGTGCATTCGATCTATTCGGACAAGGACATCTTTCTGCGGGAGCTGATCTCCAATGCCGCCGACGCCTGCGAGAAGCTGCGCTACGAGGCTTTGAGTGAACCGGCCCTGGCGGCGGGGGACGATGCGCAGCCCCGGATCACTGTCGCGCTCGACCCGGACAGCCGCCGCCTGACCGTGGAAGACAATGGCATCGGCATGGGCGAGGTCGAACTGGCCGAAGCGCTTGGCACCATCGCCCGGTCGGGAACCCGCGCTTTTTTCGAGCGCATCGCCGCCAGCAAGGACGCCGAGGGCGCCCAACTGATCGGCCAGTTCGGTGTCGGCTTCTATTCGGCGTTCATGGTGGCCGATCGGGTCGACGTGGCATCCCGGCGCGCCGGAAGCGCCGCCGCGGCCCTGTGGTCGTCCGACGGGCAGGGCGCCTACACGATCCAGGCGATCGACCCCGCTGAGGCTCCCGTCCGTGGCACACGCGTGACACTGCATCTGAAGGAGGACGCCGCCAGCTACACCGAGACCTATACGGTCGAGCGGACCATCAAGTCCCAGTCCGGGCACGTTCCGGTGCAGATCTTCCTTATCGACAAGCCGGACGCCGAAGCCCGCCAGATCGCCGAAGGCGCCGCTCTTTGGACCCGGCCCAAGGCCCAGGTGACGGCCGAGGAATACGCCGACTTCTATCGCAGCGTGGCCGGACAGTACGACTCTCCGGCGCTGACGCTGCACTACCGCGCGGAGGGTCTGAACGACTATTCGGTGCTGGCTTTCGTCCCCGAGACCAAGCCCTTCGACCTGTTCGATCCCGACCGCGCCGGCCGGTTGAAGCTCTATGTGCGCCGGGTGTTCATCACCGACGAGGCCCACATCCTGCCACGTTACCTGCGTTTCGTGCGCGGCCTGGTGGATTCCGACGACCTGCCGCTGAACGTTTCGCGTGAGATGATCCAGGAGAGTCCCTTGCTGGCGACGATCCAGAAGGGCGTCACCAACCGTCTGCTCGCCGAACTGGGCAAGATCGCCGGATCGGAAGCCGAGGAAGACGCCGATCGCTATCTGAAGATCTGGGACAACTTCGGCCCGGTGCTGAAGGAAGGCCTCTATGAGGACTATGCCCGCCGGGAAACCCTGCTTGGCCTGACGCGTTTCAAGAGCACGGCGTCGGCCGGCGCGTGGCGGTCACTGAAGGCCTATGGCGCCGCTCTGAAGGAAAACCAGACCGCCATCTACTACGCCGTCGGTACCGATCTCGACCGGCTGGCCGCCTCCCCGCAGCTGGAAGGCTTCCGCGCTCGCGGGATCGAGGTCCTGCTGCTGACCGACCAGATCGACAGCTTCTGGGTGACCGCGGGCGTCGACTTTGAAGGCAAGCCGTTCAAATCGGTCACCCAAGGTCTGGCGGACCTCAGCCTGATCCCGCTGCTGGATGGCGAGGCGCCCGTGGCGCCAGCCACGGATGACGTGAACGGCTTCATCGACTTCGTGAAGCGGACCCTGGGTGACTCTGTGGGCGATGTGCGCGCCTCGGAACGACTGACGGAAAGCGCCGTCTGTCTGGTGGCGTCGGAGTCCGGCATGGATCGGCAATTGGAGAAGCTTCTGGCTGGCGCCGGCCGCCTGCCGGAGGCGGCGAAGCCGATCCTGGAGATTAATCCCAGGCATGAACTCATCACCAGACTTGGCGCTCTGGGCGAGACGGACACGGCGCTACGCGAGGACGCCGCTCACCTGTTGTTCGACG
>CAIQDO010000177.1 GCA_903870555.1 uncultured Caulobacteraceae bacterium | reverse complement strand
CGTCACCCCGGCCTCGGCGAAGGCGGCCGGCCCCGACAGCGCCCCCGCCGACCAGGTCAGGTCGAGCCCGGCCCCGCCGCGCGGTCCCTTCGGCGCCTCGGCGGCGCCGATGATCTTCACCAGCGGGCGATTCAGGCTGCGCGCGATCTCGGGCGAGACGACGATCACCGCCCCGCCGCCGTCGGTGATGACGCAGCAGTCCATCCGGTGCAGCGGGCTGGCGACGATCGGCGAGGCCAGCACCTCTTCCACCGTCACCACCTCGCGCAGCAGGGCGTGTGGGTTCCATTGGGCGTGGTGCGAGGCGGCGACCTTGATCCAGGCCAGCTGTTCCGAAGTCGTGCCGTACTCGTACATGTGTCGCATCGCGCACATGCCGTAGAGGGTATGGGTGGTGCCGCCGTAGATGTTTTCGAAGCCCGCCTCGGGCGCGTCGCTCGGGCCGGCCTGACGCGCGGCACCGAGGCCACCCCCGGCCATGGCGCGCGGGCGTCCGGCCAGGGTGACCAGGGCCACCGAGCACTTGCCCGCCGCGATCGCCTCGGCGGCGTGGCCGACGTGCAGGATGTAGGAGGAGCCGCCGGTCTCGGTCGAATCCATGTGGCGCACCTTCAGCCCCATGTAGTCGATCATCGACATCGCCCCGAACCCGGGTGCGTCGCCGGCGCAGAAATAGCCGTCGACGTCGTCGCGGGTCAGGCCGGCGTCGGCCAGAGCCCCCCGCGCGCTCTCGGCATGCAGCTGCGGCGTCGACTGTGTGGTCGCCTCGCGGATCGGATGCTCATAGACCCCGGCCACATAGGCCTTGCCGCGGATGCTCATCTCTTGCCGCTCCCGGACCCTGAAAAACCCGTCTTGGCGCGGCGGTCCGCCGACACCTTGGGTCGGGCCTGCCGGGATGTCCAGGCCCCGGTGACGATCAGTCCGCGATGGGCCTGCGGGCGAACCAGCCAAAGGACGCGATGACGAGATAGCAGACGATCGGCACGAGCAGGGCGGTCTTCAGGCTGGTGGCGTCGGCGATGCGGCCGATCAGTTCGGGAATGATCGCGCCGCCGACTATGGCGGTGCAAAGCAGGCCCGACCCCTCTGGCGCGCGGTCGCCCAGGCCCTCGACGGCCAGGCTGAAGATGGTCGGGAACATGATCGAATTGGCCAGGCCGACGGCGATCAGGCTGTAGGCGGCCACCGCGCCATGGCTGGCGAAGGAGATCGCCACCAGGGCGGCGGCCGTCACGGCAAAGATCGTGAGAAGCTTGCCGGGGGCCGTGAGGCGCAGCAAGAAGCCGCCGCACAGCCGGCCGATCATGGCGCCCAGCCAATAGTAGGACAGCAGGTCGCCGGCGGTCCGGGCGTCCACGCCAAGCACGTCCTTCTGCTCCAGATAGTTGACCGTGACGCTGGCGCAGCCCACCTCCGCGCCCACATAGACGAAGATGCAGGCCACGCCGAAGGCCAGCCGCGGCCGCCGCAGCAGGCCGAGGGACTTGATGAAGTTCACCTTTTCGGCGGCGTGGGTGGGGATGGCGCGCCGCTGCAGCCAGAAGACGATGGCCACCAGCACCAGGATCACCGCGATGCCGATGTAGGCGTTGCTGATCACCGCCGATTCCGACACCCGGAACCGGTCCAGCGCCGCGCCCGACAGGGTCGCCGGATCGGTCTTGGCCGAGGCGCCCAGGATCACCGAGGCGCCGAACTTGATCATCAGAAACACGCCCAGGGAGTTGAAGAACTGGGCGAAGGTCAGGCGGCTGTGCATCGACTCCGCCGGTCCGAGGCTGGTGATCAGCGGATTGACCGCCACCTGCAGCAGGGTGATGCCGCCGCCAAGCAGAAACAGGGCTCCCAGGAAGGTGACGAACACGCCGGTGTGGGCCGCGGGCAAGAACAGCAGGCAGGCCCCGGCCATCAGGGCGAAGCCCACCACGATCGCGCGGAAATAGCCGATCTTGGCGACCAGATTGCCGGCGGGAATGGAGACAATGGCGTAGCTGGTGAAGAAGGCGAACTGGATCATCATCGCCTGACCGTAGTTCAGCGAAAACAGGCCCTTGAGCTTGGGAACCAGGATGTCGTTGAGGTTGGTGATGCCGCCGAAGAGGAAGAAGCTCGCCACCACCATGGCCAGGAGGACATTGGTATGCGCGCCCGCTGGCGCGGCTGGCGCCGCGGCCGGTTTCGCCGCTATCGGTGTGGCCATGTCTCAAACTCCCCCGTTGCAAACTCTGTCTGGTTCGAGCCCTGCCGCGATGGGGCGGCCCTTCAAGGCGACTTTTCGAGCCCTTTGGCTCTTGTATCGGAAGCTTATCGCGACGGGCAGTCGCCGGCTCCGCTCCGCATGGCCTCGCATTCGTATACGCGCACCCAATCGACGGCCAAGGTCTTGGGAAAATCCTGGAGCGCCACGCCGCCCTGGTCATGACTCTCGGGCCAAAGTCCGCCGACCGCGAGGTTCAGGATCAGGTAGAAGGGTCGGTCGAACGGTGCGTTTTTCAGGGCTGGCGCCAGGGTCGTTCCCTTCTGGAGCGTGTCGCGCCAGTTCGACAGCTTCACATGATAATAGGTCCTGTCGTCGACGAACCAGCTTATGTCGTTGGGAGTCCAATCCACGCGATAGATGTGCCAATCGCCCTCGGAGCCCTTGGGCAGTTGGACGGCCTTCTGTTGCATCTGGTGATGCATGTTGCTTCCGTAGTGGATCGTTCCGTAGACATTGTTCTCGCGGCCGCCAAAACAGCTTGAGCAATTGACCCCCAGATTGACGGCTTCCATGACGTCGATCTCGCCCGATCCCGGCCAGGGGCCGTAGGCGTTCTTCTCAGGCAACAGCCAGATCGCGGGCCACAGGCCCTGGCCGATGGGCGCCCTGGCGCGAACCTCGATGCGGCCGTAGGTCATGGAAAACGCCCCCAGGGTCGATATTTTCCCGGAGGTGAAGGGCTTCGACGTCGGCGGCGTCTCGGCGCCCGGCGTTCGCAGTTCGAGCGGCAGTGACGGCCCCGAGGCTTTCTCGAAGCGCGCTGTCAGATCCAGATGGCCATCGTGGATCGAAACATTCTCGGGGCGGGCCGTATAGCACTGGCGTTCCTGATTGCCGCCGCCCCAGCAGTCTTCGTAGGTCGCCCACTGTGTCCGATCGAGGTCCTTGCCGTCGAACTCGTCGGAGAAGACCTGTTTCCAGCCGCTCGCCGATGGCGCGGGCTGGGACGCCGTGGCGACCCGGATGGGGCCGCCACACAACGCCACGACAAGACAAAGGGGAAACCAGATGGTCTTCATAGGTCCCTCGACAGTCTATAGATCCTAGAATCG
>CAIQDO010000176.1 GCA_903870555.1 uncultured Caulobacteraceae bacterium | reverse complement strand
GCACTGCGAGGGCATCGTCAAGCTCTACCACGCCTTCAACGCCGAGACCGGGGCAGTCACCAAGTCGGTGGCCGACGACATCGTCGACTGCTGCCGCACTGTCGTCAGCCTGGAGGACCGCTTCATCGACCTGGCGTTCGAGGCCGGCGACGTTCAGGGCATGACGCCCGACGACATCAAGGCCTACATCCGCTTCATCGCCGACTGGCGCCTGCGCCAGCTGCGCCTGCCGGAGATCTTCGGCGGCCGCAAGGACAACCCCCTGCCCTGGCTGCAGTCGCTGCTGTCGGGCGTCGAACACGCCAACTTCTTCGAGGCCCGCTCGACCGAATATTCCAAGGCGGCGACCCGCGGGGCGTGGCATGGCGAGGCCGGCGTGTGGGCCGAGTTCGACAAGGTCATCGCCAAGCGCAATCAGCCGGATCTGTTCGCGGGGTAGGGGGGGATATCCACCCTTCTCCAGCGTCGCGACTGTTCGTATCGCACTTTTTGGAACCGATGACTTCCATAATGTGAGACACATTGGAATTAATCGGTTATCGGAATGGCTGGAGATCAGAACTCATGAGTTCCAATCACGCGAACACGAACACGCTCGCCCGCTGGGCGCTCGATCAACAGCTGCAGCCCTTGCGCAAGATGGAGCCGTTGATCCGGCCAGAGCGCGGCTGGATCCGGGCTATCCGCGAGGCGGTCGGCATGACGACAGGCCAGTTCGCCAAGCGCCTGGGCGTCGCCCAACCACGAGTCGCGGCGCTTGAGCGCGCCGAAGCCAATGACGCCGTCACGCTTCGGACCCTGCGCCAGGCCGCCGAGGCGCTCGATTGCGTGCTGGTCTACGCCCTGGTTCCCAAGACGTCGCTCGACGACATGGTCAGGGACCGCGCCCGAATCATGGCCGATCGACAATTGGCCCGTACGGACCAGACCATGCGCCTGGAGAATCAGGGTGTCAGCCGCGCCCGCCTGGAGCGTGCGCGTGAGGACCTCGCCACGGAACTCACACGCGACGGCCGTCGCCTCTGGGCGGACGCGTGAACGATCCCCTGACCGACGTCGAGGACGAGGCGGCCACACCACTGACGCCGCAGGAGCGTCACGACCTGATCCCCAGCTACATCACCACGCGCGACCAGCTGAACGAGGTCGAACAGCTCGGGATCGCACAGGCGGACCGCTGGGCCTTCAGCCGCAAACGCAAGGTGCTCGACGAGCGGTTCCTGCTGAGCCTGCACAAGCGGATGTTCCAGGATGTCTGGAAATGGGCGGGGACCTTCCGCACGACCCCGCGCAACATCGGTGTCGAGGCCTACCAGATTGCTGTCGACCTGCGCCAACTGCTCGACGACGCGCGCTATTGGGTGGATCACGCCATCTTCCCGCCGGACGAAATCGCCCTTCGCTTCCACGCCCGGCTCACCTGGATCCATCCGTTCCCGAACGGGAATGGTCGCCACGCACGTCTCGCGGCCGACCTTCTGGTGGTGTCTATGGGCGGCGAGCGCTTCTCCTGGGGCGGCGGCGCCCTGGTGGACGCCGACACCACGCGCGCGGCCTACATCGCCGCCGTCCGCGCCGGCGATGGCCAAGACTTCGCGCCGTTGTTGGCCTTCGCGCGTACCTGAGCTGTGTTCGTCCGTAACACGTGTACAAGTTTC
>CAIQDO010000175.1 GCA_903870555.1 uncultured Caulobacteraceae bacterium | reverse complement strand
TGTTGGCACGTTGGAAAATCCGGGGGAGCGAAACGCCATTGGCACCCATGCTGGAGCTTACTCGCTTTACCGTGCGCTGGCCGTCGCTGCTGGGCAGTTTATGGCGCGACAATCTGCGTGAGAAAACGCGTCAATCAGGATGAGAAACTGTGACCGTAACGGGAACGATGTTGTCTGGTCTGATTGTCGCTGACAAGTTCTAAATTTTGGTTTGATTGTCGCTCGGCGACATGCCTTCGATATCTTTGATTGTCGCGTAGCTCTGTGGCCGTCCTGGGCCCTTGTGCTTGCGCTCGAGCGCGGCGCGACGGCGGTAGCTGTCGACGTTGATTTCGAAGATTGTGGCGTGATGGACGAGGCGATCTACCGCGGCCAGCGTCATGGCGGGGTCCGGGAAGACTTTGCCCCATGCCCCGAATGGCTGATTGGCGGTGATCAAGGTGGAGCGGCGTTCGTAGCGGGCGCTGATCAGTTCGAACAGGACGGAGGTCTCCGCCTGATCCTTGCTGACATAGGCGAGGTCATCGAGGATCAGTAGATCGAAGCGATCCAGCCTGGCGATGGCTGCCTCCAGTGCCAATTCACGTCGTGCCACCTGAAGTCTCTGCACCAGATCGGATGTGCGGGTGAACAGCACCCGCCAGCCGTTTTCAACCAGCGCCAAGCCGATGGCGGAGGCGAGATGGGTCTTGCCGCCGCCCGGTCCGCCGATGAGGATCAGATTGGCGCCCTTGCCGATCCAGCTGTCGCCGGCACAGATCGCCATGACATGCGCCTTGGAGATCATCGGCACGACGGCGAAGTCGAAGCTGTCGAGGGTCTTGCCCGGCAGCAACTGGGCCTCGGCAAGATGACGTGCCAGGCGGCGGCGGTCGCGTTCGGCGATCTCGTGTTCGGCGAGGGCTGCCAGGAAGCGTGCGGCGGGCCAGCCCTCCTTGTCCGCCCGATCGGCAAAGTCCGGCCAATTCTGCTTGATGGCGGGTAGGCGGAGATCGTTGAGCATCAGCATGAGCCGGGCCCGGTCGATGGTCTCGGTCATGCCGCTTCTCCCCAGGGGGAGCTCGCTTCGGTGCCGAGGAGGGCCTCATAGGCGATCAGCGGCGTAAGATGGACGGCGACCTCGGGCAAGGACGCCGGGTCTGGCGCGAAGCGCGTGCGCAAGGCGGTGATGTCGGGCAGCCGGGCTGCCGCGAGATCGGCGGTGAGCAGCGTGGCGAGATCTGCCTCGCAACCGCGGTCATGGGCGAGTGCGAGCAAGTCGACCATCAGGCGGCAGGCCGATTTGTCCGGCAGGTGTTCGCGCAGCCGGTCGAAGGTCAGGCGATAGGCGTCGCGGGGGAACAACTGGTCGCGGTAGACCAGATTGAGCAGCGCCATCGGTTTGCGCCGCAGGGCATGGATCACATGGCGATAGTCGACGACGTGGGCGCGCTTGCCAGTGGCGGCGGCGCGTCCGCGCGGCAGGGTCATCAGCAAGGTGGCGCCGATGAACACTTCGAGGCGATCATCATACAGCCGAACCCGCAGGCGATGGCCGATCAACCGTGATGGCACGGTGTAGAAAACCTTCTTGAGCGTGAATCCGCCGGAGGAGGTGACGATGACGAGGGTCTCTTCATGGTCGCAGGTGCGCTGCCCGGGCAGGTCTTGCAGAACAACGCGCTCGGCGGCGATGCGCTTGGCGTGATGGGCGTTCTTGCGGCTGACGATCTCGGCGATGAAGAGGCGATAGCCAGCGAGATCGTTAAAGTCGCGGGCGCCGCGCATCAGCAGTGCATCCGAAACCGCCTTCTTGAGATGGCCGTGCGGACCTTCGATCGACCCGTTCTCATGAGCCACACCTCGATTGTTGCGGGTCGGTTGCATGCGATAATGGAGGCACAACGCGTCATAGCGCTGGGTCAGATCGGCGCGCGCATCCTGGTCGAGGTTGCGGAACGCGGCCGAGAGGCTGTCGCTGCGATGCTCATACGGGGCGCCACCCAGGGCCCACAGCGCGTTCTGTAATCCTTCCGCCAGCGCGACATAGCTTTCGCCGCCGAGGATGACATGGGCATGCGCGAAGCCGGAATAGGCGAGACGGAAGTGATAGAGCCGATGCTCGAGTTGGACGCCTGCGACGGTCACGCCGAGTTCGGCCATGTCGGTGAAATCCGACAATCCCATCCGGCCGGGTTCATGGACCTGGCGAAAGATGACCTCCTGGTTCGCACCATGCAGCGCCCGCCATGCGCGGATGCGGCGCTCCAGCGTACGGCGCGTGCCATCGGGCAGGTCGCGATGACGCCGCCGCATCTCTTCGAAGATCGCGACCGCACGCAGTTCCGGTGCTGCGATCAGCATCGGCACCACCTCGGTGTCGAAGAACGCAACGAGCGGGTCGGGACGCCGGCGCCCGCGCGCCACCGCCTTGGCCGAGGGCAGCCGGTGATCTTGTTCGAAGCGATAGGCCGTGGCCGTGCTGATCGACGCCTTCGCGGCTGAGACCGCTGGGCCGTCTGTCTGTCGGAATGTCATGTAAAGCCTCATCTGATGATCGGTGACATGGCGGCCGGGCAATGGGCGGATCCCTTCAAGAGGAGATCCATCCAATCCTCCAGCCGGTCACGATCAACAGACGACCCGCGCTCCTCGCAGGAGCCCAAGCCAAATCTGCTGACGCTTGCGCCTCCGGTCGGGCTACGCCCTCCCTACGCCGCAAGCGTCAAAAGACTTTCTCACCTTGATTGTCGTGCGTTCTCACGCTGATTGTCGCGCCGCAATTCTGGGTTTCCAGCCCGACATAGACGGTGCCGAGGGTCCAGTTGGCGAGATTGTCGGCGGCGGCGTTCATGGTGAAGGGCTGGCTGCCGTTGGGGCTGCTGAGACTCCAGGATTGCGCCACCATATCGGCGAGGTAGGCGTTAAGGTTGTAGGTTTCGGTGGTCAGGCCGCCGTCGCTGGCCTGGAAGGG
>CAIQDO010000174.1 GCA_903870555.1 uncultured Caulobacteraceae bacterium | reverse complement strand
TGTCCCGAAATAATCGTGGTGGCGCCATCGACCGTGCTGGTCACGCCCATGGGGAAACCGACGGCCTCATTGGTCGTGGGACCGGGCTGGACACCACCAGGCGCGATGTCCGGTGTGACGCCATCCCCGTTGAGGTCGATGTCGAGGGTTCCGTTGTCATGAATGGCGTTGCCAACGATCTTCGCCCGGGTCGCGGCTCCCAGCACGACCGCGCCGCCCTTGCTGTTCCAAGCGATGTGGTTGCACACCGAGGCGCATACCCCCGTCGGCGCGTCGCCTCCGAGCACAACGTCGGCCGCGCCATTCGACACCGTGACCCCCGCTTCGCCGTTGGGGATTGGATGGGCGTCGCTGACGTCGAGGCCGATCACATTCCCCCGCACGGTTAGGAACATCGAGGCGTTCGCTCCGGAAGCCGAGATGCCGCTGCGCAGATTGCCGCTGATGAGGTTGCAGGCTCGACTGCATTGAGTGGCGCGCGGGCCGCCGATCGTGGCCTTCGTTGCACCTCCATTGATTTCAACACCAAAGTTCTGGTTGGGCAGCGCGACAGCGCCGAGAATATCCGTTCCGATGAAATTCCCCGCTACGACCACCCCGGTCGTCCCGGCATTGGCGACAAAGACACCTGAATCGCCGTTCCCGCTCACCAGGTTACAAGGGCCGGAGCACGCCATCGCGGTACGGTTTCCGCCGACTGTTGTGCCTGTCGCTCCCTGCTCGACCTCAAGGCCATGCAGCAGGTTGGGGAGCGCCACCTTGCCGCTTACGGTCGTACCGACAAAGTTACCGGTTATGGAGTTTAGGTTCGTGCCGGCGCCGGCGACCATGACGCCGGAGGCGTCATTTCCGGAGATGAGATTGCAGGCGCCGCTGCAGGTTGCGCTTAGACGCAGGCCCCCGATGAGATTTCCGTTCGCACCGTCGACGACGGCGATCGCAGGGGCATTAAAGAGGCCGCGCGCGCGGCCGTTCGGCATCGCCGTCACCCCTGTCGGCAGCACGCCGACAAAGTTGCCTGCAACGACATTCGCGGTGCTCCCGGCTCCGCCGATAATGATCGCGTTGGTCTCGTTTCCACTGAGCAGGTTGCAGGGGCTGACGCAGATGGTCCCGGCGCGCGGGCCGCCGATCGTGTTCTTCGATGAACCCGACAGCCAGATGCCGACATCGTTGGGGATCTGATTGCCGTTGCGGTCGACGCCGATAGAGTTGCCGATGATGAGAGCGTCGCCGCCTCCATCCGCCTCAATGCCGAAAAGGTTTCTGTTCACACCGCCGTTGGCGGCGGTGATGTGCCCGATCACATTGGCAAGAATGAGCGTGCCGTGGACATCTTGGAGGGTGATCCCATTGACGTGCTGGCCTTGCGCGGTCGCGCCGTCTGCGGCGAGTCCGATGTAGCAATTGGAGATCCGTACGCCGACCGCCGGCGGCACGACGACGAGGCCGGAAACAGCCAGGTTCTGCACGGCATCGCCCGCGCCCCCGATCAGGAGGCTGTTCTGCCCGTCCGGCCCTAGTATCGTGACGCCAGGCTTGCCGCTGATGTTCAAACTGCCATCGACCACAACGCGGGGCGCTGTGATTTCCAAAGGCCCCGCCAGGACGATCTGGCTTCCCGCAGGCAGCTGGAAATGAATCGTCACGTTGCCGCCGTGATTGGCTGCGGCGATGGCTTCCGGCAAAGAAATCTTCTGATCGGCGCCGCGATTCAGCGTCAGGGCAAGCGGACTGCTGGTATTGCCGTCGACGATCAGGCTCGTGGTGTTGACGGTGATGACCTGGGCGGCAAGCAATGGCGCGGCCCAAAGGCACGCCAATCCAGCTACGAGGGACCGGATCGCCCGCTGCAGCGACCGATGACGCGCCATCGCCAGCTCCTCCCCCAAGGCTGAGAGTTTACGCTCTACAACTTAGCGCTGGGTGTCAATTGCCGCGCCCATCCGACGTCACCTGCACTGCCATAGGATATTACCGATCATGACGCGGGGGTGATTTCGGCCGCCGATCGCGGCATCATGGCGCCGCCCTAGGGGAAGAGGCCGGGCGGGAGGAGAGCCGAGATGTCGAACGAACCCAGTCATTTCATCTGGTACGAACTGATGACCACCGACGTCGAGGCGGCGGCGGTGTTCTACGGCGCGGTGGTCGGCTGGTCTGCCGGCCCCAGCGGACAGCCGGGCCAGGACTACCGGCAATGGTCGATTGCCGGCGAGACGATCGGCGGGCTGATGGCGATCCCGCCGGACACGACGGGAACCGGCATGCCGCCGGTGTGGGCCGGCTATGTCAACGTCGAGGACGTCGACGCCAGCGTGGCCAGCCTGACGGCGGCCGGCGGCGCGGTCCACATGGCGCCCTGGTCGATCCCAGGCGTCGGGCGCATGGCCCTGGTGAGCGATCCCCAAGGGGCGCTGTTCTATGTGATGGCGCCGACCGGCGAGGGCCGAAGCCCCTCGTTCGATCCGGAGCGTCCCGGACACGGCGCCTGGAACGAGTTGCACACCATCGAGTGGCGCGCGGCGATGGATTTCTACGGCGCGCAGCTGGGTTGGCGGGCGTCGGACGCGGTCGATATGGGGCCGATGGGCGCCTATCAGCTGTTCAACGACGGCGGCGGCGACATCGGCGGCATGTTCAACAGCGCCGCGGTTCCGCGCCCGATGTGGCTGTACTACTTCCGCGTCGACGACATCACCGCCGCCAAGGCGCGGGTCGAGGCGGCCGGCGGCGCCGTGCTCGACGGTCCCAGCCCCGTCCCCGGCGGCGGCTGGATCCTCCGCGCCCGCGATCCTCAGGGGGCGCTGTTCGCCTTGACCGGGCCGAATCTGGGCTGAGGCGGACAGGCGGGTTTACAGGAAGGGTGGTTTATTGCATAATGCAACTTTCGTCATCGCTCTTTCCCATCGTGAATTCACCCCATCGGGCCTTTCAGTCGAGGCGCGGCGCGCCTCATTGAAATGACGTTTTTGAACAATAGGTTGTGTTTTGGGTCGGTG
The DNA here is from genome assembly GCA_903870555.1 of uncultured Caulobacteraceae bacterium. Classification (GTDB taxonomy): domain Bacteria; phylum Pseudomonadota; class Alphaproteobacteria; order Caulobacterales; family Caulobacteraceae; genus Acaudatibacter; species Acaudatibacter boreus. Next base: position 31,400 of record CAIQDO010000174.1, on the reverse strand, counting down.
TTCGGAACGCCGCCCAAACACGCCCATCAAGCGCCCATAAGGCGCCCGCCAGTGGCCCTTCGCCACCCGGCAAACACCCCGCCATCTCCCCCTCAACCGCCCACGGCCCGCCCTACCCCGCCGCCGGCGCCTCGAACAGCTTCCGCAATTCGGCCTTGAGGATCTTGCCGTTGGCGTTGCGCGGCAGGGTCTCGTGCCAGAAGATCACCTTCACCGGCACCTTGAAGGCGGCCAGGCGCTCGGCGACGAAGGCGCGCAGCTCCTCCTCGGTGGCCGTGGCGCCGGGTTTCAGCGTGACCACCGCCCCCGCCTCTTCGCCCAGGGTCTTGTGCGGAATGCCGACCAGGGCCGCGTCCATTACCGCATGGTGGTCGTAGAGAACGTTCTCCACCTCAATGCAGTAGATGTTCTCCCCGCCGCGGATCAGCATGTCCTTGGCCCGGTCGATGATGAAGCAGAAGCCTTCCTCGTCCAGGCGGGCGAGGTCGCCGGTCTTGACCCAGCCCTGGTGGAAGGTCTGGGCGGTGGCTTCCGGCTTGTTCCAGTAGCCCTTCACCACCTGCGGGCCGCGGCACCACAGTTCACCGACCTCGCCAATCGGCAGTTCCCGGTCGCCCTCGACGGTCATGATCTTCAGGTCGGTGACCGGCACGGCCGGACCGCAGGAATCGGGGCGATTGGCGTAATCCTCGGCGCCATGGGTGGTGGCCGTGGCCGAGGTCTCGGTCATGCCCCAGCCGTTGCCAGGCTGCGACTTGGGGAAGGTCTCGGTGATCTTGCGCACCAGCTCCGGGGCCGAGGGCGCGCCGCCGTAGGCCACGCTCTCCAGGCTGGAGAGGTCGTAGTTCTTCCGCAGCGGGTGCTCGATCAGCTGCCAGGCGATGGTCGGCACGCCGCCGGCCGAGTTGAGCCGCTCGCGCTCGATCAGCTCGAAGGCTCGCACCGGGTCCCAGCGGCGCATCATCGCCAACTTGCCGCCGGCCACCAGGCTGGGGTTGAGGATGGCGAAGCAGCCGGTGGCGTGGAAGAACGGCACCGACAGCAGGGTCCCTCGCTGCGGCGCGGCGGGATCGGGCGCCGGCGGGGCCTCGCCCCGGCGCAGGAAGGCGCGGGCGCCGGCGCAACCGGCGGCCATGATGTTGGAGTTGATGTTGCGCTGGGTCGCGAGCGCGCCCTTCGGCTTTCCCGTGGTGCCCGAGGTGTAAAAGATCGTCGCCTCGTCGTCTGGGGCGATGTCGGCCTCCGGCAGGGGCTGATCGGGCAGGCTCGCCCAGCTGTCCGGCTCGCCGATGACGCTCTCCAGCTTCACCACCAGCGGGTTGCCGTTGTGCTCCATCATCCGGGAAACGAACACGCGGTGGAGATCGGGGCAGTTGTGCAAGTGCTCCGCGATGCGCTCGAACCGCTCGACGTCGGTGATGACGATCTTGGCGCCGGAGTCGGTGAGGCCGTATTCGAGCTCGGGGCCGGTCCACCAGGCGTTCAGCGGCGTGATGACCGCGCCCAGAGAGGCGGCGGCGTAGAAGGCCACCGGCCATTCCGGCAGGTTACGCATGATGATGGCCACCCGGTCGCCCTTGACCACGCCCTGGGCGCGCAGCGCCTGGGCGAAGGCGGCGGTGGCGCGGAAGAAAGCCTCGAAGCTGACCCGCTCGTCCTCGTGCACCAGGAAGATGCGGTCGCCGTGAGCGCGGCCGATCTCGGCCACCGACCGCAGGGTCGGCGGGGCGTTCTTCCAGACGCGCGTCGGCACGCCGTGAATGACGACCTCGTCCATCTCGAACGGCGCCCCGGGCGCGGTCAGCAGGGCGTGAGCCTGCGCGATCGACATGGCGGGCCAGGGAGCGGCGGAAGCCTGGGGTTGGTCGGTCATGGGACGTTTCCTGATCGTCTTGGTCGCCTGGAACGGCGCGTGGTGAGCGCAGGCTAGAAACATGCGCCGGGCGCGCCTGTAAACAGGCCGCCGCCAGGTCGCGCCCGAAACCCTGGAACCGCCGCCCGCCGGGGCCGTTGGGGGCCTGACGTCGCGAATCGCGCGTCGATCTCGGGAGCGGCAGGCGATGGACGACGGCGCGATGGACATCCAGGCCGCGGAGCCGCTCGACGCGGCCGCCCTGGCCAGGATCGACGCCTGGTGGCGGGCGGCGAACTACCTGGCGGTGGGGCAGCTCTATCTGCTCGACAACCCCCTGCTGCGCGAACCCCTGACGCTCGCCCATGTCAAGCCGCGGGTGATCGGCCACTGGGGCACCACCCCCGGCCAGACCTTCATCTACGCCCACCTCAACCGGGTGATCGTCGCGGGCGACCTGGACATGATCTACATCGCCGGCCCGGGCCACGGCGGCCCGGCGCTGGTGGCGGCCACCTACCTTGAGGGCAGCTACAGCGAGATATTCCCCGACATCAGCCGGGACGAGGCGGGCCTGAAGCGCCTGTTCAAGCAGTTCTCCTTTCCCGGCGGCATCTCCAGCCATGTCGGTCCCACCACGCCCGGGTCGATCCACGAAGGAGGCGAGCTCGGTTACAGTCTCAGCCATGCGTTCGGGGCCGTCTTCGACAATCCTGGCCTGATCGTCGCCTGCGTCATCGGCGACGGCGAGGCCGAGACCGGACCTCTGGCCACCGCCTGGCACTCCAACAAGTTCCTCGACGCCGCCACCGACGGGGCGGTGCTGCCGATCCTGCACCTCAACGGCTATAAGATCGCCAATCCGGCGGTGCTGGCGCGCATCCCTCACGACGAGCTCGCGCAATTCCTGCGCGGCTGCGGCTGGGCGCCGGTGTTCGTCGAGGGCGACGATCCGGCGACGATGCACGCGGCCATGGCCAGGGCGCTGGACGGGGCGATCGCCGATATCCAGGCGATGCAGACCCGCGCCCGCGACCTGGGGGACCGGTCGCGTCCCGCATGGCCGATGATCGTGCTGCGTTCGCCCAAGGGCTGGACCGGGCCGAAGGTGGTCGACGGGCTGAAGATCGAGGGCACGTTCCGCGCCCACCAGGTGCCGGTGGTCGTCGATGCCGCCCACCCTGGCCACCTGCCGCTGCTGGAGGCGTGGCTGAAAAGCTATCGCCCCGAAGAGCTGTTCGACGAAATGGGCCGGCTGGTCCCCGACCTCTGTGATCTTGCCCCCCTCGGACCCCGGCGGATGGGCGCCAATCCCCACGCCAACGGCGGCCTGCTGCTGCGCGACCTGCGGCTGCCGGACTACCACGGCTACGGCATCGCGGTGAGCGCCCCGGGCGCGGTCGCGGACCAGGACTGCACGGTGCTCGGCGGCTTCCTGCGCGACGTCATCGCCCTGAACGCGGAGTCGCGGAACTTCCGCCTGCTCGGCCCGGACGAAACCCTTTCGAATCGGCTGGGCAAGGTGTTCGAGGTCACTGACCGGCAGTGGGACGCCGAGACGATTCCCGGCGACGAATTCCTCGCCCCCGACGGCCGCGTGCTCGACGGCATGCTCAGCGAGCACCAGTGCCAGGGCTGGCTGGAGGGCTATCTGCTGACCGGCCGCCACGGACTGTTCAACTGCTACGAGGGCTTCGTCCGCATCGTCGATTCGATGTTCAGCCAGCACGCCAAGTGGCTGAAGGTGACGCGCGAACTGCCTTGGCGCGCCCCGATCTCGTCGCTGAACTACCTGCTGTCGTCCCACGTCTGGCAGCAGGACCAGAACGGCTTCACCCACCAGGATCCCGGCTTCCTCGACCATGTCGCCAACAAGAAGGCCGATGTGGTGCGCCTCTACCTGCCGCCGGACGCCAACTGCCTGCTGTCGACCGCCGACCACTGCCTGCGCAGCCGGCACTATGTGAATGTCATCGTCGCCGGCAAGCATCCCATGCCCCAATGGCTGACGATCGACGAGGCCGCGGCCCACTGCGCCCAGGGGCTGGGGCTGTGGGGCTGGGCCAGCAACGACGACGTCTCTGGCCCGGACGTGGTGCTGGCCTGCTGTGGCGACACTCCGACGCTGGAGCTGCTGGCGGCGACGACGATCCTGCGCGAGCACCTGCCGGACCTGACGATGCGGGTGATCAACGTCGTCGACCTGATGAAGCTTCAGTCGCCAAGCGAGCACCCCCACGGCCTCAGCGACGCCGACTACGACAGCCTGTTCACGTCCGACAAGCCGATCGTGTTCGCCTTCCACGGCTATCCGTCGCTGGTCCACCGCCTGACCTACCGGCGGCGCAACCAGAACCTGCACGTCCATGGCTATATCGAGGAAGGCACGGTGACGACCGCCTTCGACATGCGGGTGCAGAACCGACTCGACCGCTTCCATCTGGTCGTCGACGTCATCGACCGGGTCGGCGGGCTGGGCGCCCGCGGGGCGCATCTGCGGCAGCGGATGCAGGACCGACTGGCGGCCCACAAGCAATATATCGGCCGCCATGGCGAGGATCTGCCGGAGGTGCGCGACTGGACCTGGAGCGCCGCGACATGACCCTGCACAGGCTGGCGAGGACCGCCCATGCCTTGGTGGCCGAGGGCCGCGGCCTGCTGGCGATGGACGAGAGCACGGCGACCGTGAACAGCCGCTTCGAGTCGATCGGCGCGCCACTGACCGAGGCGGCGCACCGCGCCTGGCGCGACCTGATCATCGGCGCCCCGGGCCTGTCGGACTACATCAGCGGGGCGATCCTGTTCGACGAGACCTTTCACCAGACGACCCTGGCCGGCGTTCCCTTTCCAGAGGCCATGATCCAGGCCGGGCTGATCGTCGGCGTCAAGGTCGACACTGGCGCCAGGCCCCTGGCCGGCCATCCCGGCGAAAGCGTCACCGAGGGGCTCGACCGCCTCGCCGAACGCCTGGCCGAATATGCCCGGGGCGGGGCGCGCTTCGCCAAATGGCGAGCGGTGTTTGTCATCGGCGGCGACCTGCCGACGGCAGCCGCCATCGAGGCCGACGCCCACGCCCTGGCCCGATATGCGGCCCTTTGCCAGGCGGCCGGACTCGTGCCGATCGTCGAACCCGAGGTGCTGAGCGACGGCGACCACAGCCTGGAGCGTTGCGGCGAGATCACCGAGACGGTCCTCGCCGCGGTGTTCGAACAGTTGCGTCATCAGGGCGTGGCGCTGGAAGCGGTGATCCTCAAACCCAACATGGTGCTGCCCGGCGCGGCGCGTCACGAGCCGATCTCCGCCGAAGAGGTGGCGAAGGCGACCCTGCGCGCCCTGTCGCATTGCGCGCCTGCGGCGATCGCTGGCGTGGCGTTCCTGTCCGGCGGCCAATCAGGCCCCGACGCGGACGCCCGGCTGAACGCCATCAACCTCATGGCCCGGGCCCCCGGCGCCAAGGCGCCCTGGCCCCTGGTCTGCAGTTTCGGACGGGCCATCCAGCATCCTGCCCTCGACATCTGGCGCGGCGAAGCCTCACGGGTGGACGCCGCGCGCACGGCCCTGCTCCACCGGGCCCGTTGCGCCTGGCTGGCGATCCAGGGTCGTTATGACGACGCCGCGGAGCGCGCGGCGTGACGCCGCCAAGCTTGCGCCTGTGGCTGATCCGCCATGGCCAGACAGCCTGGAGTCTGTCGCGGCGGCACACCGGGACCACCGACCTGTCGCTGACGCCCACCGGCGAGACCGAGGCCCGAGCCCTGGCGCCCTGGCTGACGGCGGCGCCCTTCACGAAGGTGCTGACCAGTCCTCGCCAACGCGCGCGGCGGACCTGCGACCTCGCCGGACTGGGCGATCAGGCCGAGATCGAGCCCGATCTCGCCGAGTGGGACTATGGCCAAGTCGAGGGCGTCACCTCGGCGGAAATCCGCGTGACCCGTCCGGGCTGGAACGTGTTTGCCGACGGCGCCCCCGGCGGCGAGACACCGGCCGACGTCGAGGCCCGCGCCGACCGGCTGATCGGCCGATTGACGGCGCTGACCGGGAACATCGCCCTGTTCTCCCACGGCCAGTTCAGCAGCGCCCTCGCCGCGCGATGGATCGGCCTGCCAATCGCCGACGGCCGCCGCTTCGCCCTCACCACCGCGTCGCTGAGCCTGCTGTCGATCAGCCCGGACCAGGCCGACACGCGGGTGATATCGCTATGGAACGCGGTTCCGGGCGGGCCGGGGCGTTAGCCCACCCCTTCCAGCTTCGCGAGGATCGCCTGCAGTCGTGACCGTGTCTGCTCGGCCGTCGCCAGTCGTTCGCGGTTCTCGGCGACCACATCGGGCGGCGCGCGGCCGATGAAGTCGGCGTTGGCCAGCTTCTTGGCGGTGCGGTCGATGTCGGCGCCGTGGGTGGCGATCTCCTTGGTCAGGCGGGCGCGTTCGGCCGGCAGGTCGATCACCGAGCGAACGTCCAACGCCAGGGTGACGCCGCCGGCGACGAAGGCCACCGACCCGTCGGGGGCGACCGCGTCGAACATCATCGCGCCGATTCGCAGGGTATGGCCTAGAACCGCGGCGTTGGCCTCCAGGGCCTGACGCTGGGCCGGGGTCGCCTCGGAGACGAACAGGTCCGGACGGGCGCCTGGCGGCACGTTCAGTTCGGCGCGGACCGAGCGTCCTTCGGTGACCGCGGCGATGACCAGGCCGATCTCGGCCTCGGCCGCCGGATCGGCGTAGCTGTCGGGCAGGTCCGGCCAGGCGGCGCTGATCAGCAGGCCGGCGCGCGGTCGCCCCTCCGGCGCCGTCTGGGCCCACAGCTCCTCGGTGATGTAGGGCGACACCGGATGGAGCAGCTTCAGGATCACGTCCAGGGCCCACGCGGCCATGGCCCCGGTCTCATCGCGGGCGACGACATCCTCGCCGTTGAGGATCGGCTTGGCGAACTCGACATACCAGTCGCAGAACTGGTTCCAGATGAAGCGGTAGAGGGCGTTGGCGGCGTCGTCGAAGGCGCAGCTTTCGATGGCGGCGGACACCTCGCGCGCCGCCTTCAGCGTCTCGCCGCGCACCCACCGATTGACGGTCTGAACAGCCGAGGCAGGGTCGAAGTCCTCGACCGGAACACAACCGTTCATCTGGCAGAAGCGGGCGGCGTTCCACAGCTTGGTGCCGAAGTTGCGATAGCCCTCGATGCGCGGCTTCGACAGGCGAATGTCGCGGCCCTGGCCGGACATGGCCGTCAGGGTGAAGCGCAGGGCGTCGGCGCCGTACTGGTCGACCAGCTCCAACGGGTCCATCACGTTACCCTTGGACTTCGACATCTTGGCCCCTTCCGCGTCGCGGATAAGGGCGTTGATGAACACGCGCTCGAAGGGCGCCTGGCCGGTGAAGTGAAGCCCCATCATCATCATCCGGGCGACCCAGAAGAAGATGATGTCGAAGCCGGTGACCAGGGTGTTGGTCGGATAGAACCGGGCCAGATCCTCCGTCTTGGCCGGCCAGCCGAGGGTCGAGAACGGCCACAGGGCCGAGGAGAACCAGGTGTCGAGGACGTCGTCGTCCTGCCGCAGGTCCTCGTCGCGGCCATAGGCCTCGTGGGCGGCGGCGTGGGCCTCTTCCGCCGACTCGGCGACAAAGATCCGGCCGTCGGGGCCGTACCAGGCCGGGATGCGGTGTCCCCACCACAGCTGGCGCGACACGCACCAGGGCTCGATGTTCCGCATCCACTCGAAGTAGGTCTTCTCCCAGTGCCTGGGCTCGAACACCGTGTCGCCGCGCTCGACCGCGGCGATCGCCGGGCCGGCCAAGGTCTTGGCGTCGACGTACCACTGGTCGGTCAGCCAGGGCTCGACCACCGCGCCGGAACGGTCGCCATGGGGCACGGCGTGGCGAGTCGGCTCGACGCCGCGCAGCAGGCCGAGGGCCTCGAACTCGGCGACGACACGTTTGCGCGCCTCGAACCGGTCGAGACCGCGGTATTCTGCCGGGGCGTTGTCGTTGACCCGCGCCTGGGCGTCGAGAACGTTGATCATCGGCAGGCGATGGCGTTGCCCGACCTTGAAATCGTTGAAATCGTGGGCCGGGGTGATCTTCACCGCGCCCGACCCCTTCTCTGGGTCGGCGTAGTCGTCGGCGATAATTGGGATCGGCCGCCCGACGATCGGCAGGCGGACGCATCTGCCGATCAGGGACTTGTAGCGCTCGTCGGTCGGGTGGACGGCGACGGCGGTGTCGCCGAGCATTGTCTCCGGCCGGGTGGTGGCGACGACGATCTCGCCCGAACCATCCTCCAGCGGATAGGCCAGATGCCAGTAGTGGCCGTCGACCTCGCGCTGCTCGACCTCAAGGTCCGAGATGGCGGTCTGGAAATGGGGGTCCCAGTTCACCAGCCGCTTGTCGCGATAGATCAGCTTCTGCTTGTGCAGAGTGACGAACACCCGGCGAACCGCCGCCGACAGACCGTCGTCCAGCGTGAAACGCTCGCGGCTCCAGTCGCAGGAGGCGCCCAGGCGGCGAAGCTGGTTTACGATGGTTCCTCCCGACCGGGCCTTCCACTGCCAGATGCGTTCGACGAAGGCCTCGCGACCCATATCGCGGCGGCTGATGTTGCCCTCGGCGGCGAGCTGCCGCTCGACAACCATCTGGGTGGCTATACCGGCGTGATCGGTGCCCGGCAGCCACAGGGCGGCCATGCCCTTCATCCGGGCATGGCGAATAAGGACGTCCTGAAGGGTGTTGTTGAGGGCGTGGCCGATGTGCAGCGAGCCAGTGACGTTCGGCGGCGGGATGACGATCGAGAATGGCGGGGCGGCAGGATCGTCGATCGGAGCAAAAGCGCCGGATTCTTCCCATTGACGGTAGAGCCTCGGTTCGGCGAGGGCGGGATCGAAGGTTTTTTCAAGCATGGCTTTTTCGTCGGAACGCGGATCGGAAGGACTCTGATCGGGTCGCGAGCCCCGTGTCAGGCAGAGAGGCGAAGGGCGGCGCGCATGGCGGGGATCAGCGTACTCGACCGCGGGCGATGCGCTCGACCTCTTCGTCCACCCGGGCGCGGACGATGGCGGGCAGGTTGTCGTCCAGCCACGACTGCAGCATCGGCCGCATCAGATCGCGGGTGATATCCTCCAGGGTCGGTCCGGCGCCGGAGACGGACATGTGGGCGTTCGCGGTGGTGTTGCCGACGACCAACGAAAGCCTCTGGAACGAGTCGGACGCTGCGGCGGCGGTCTCACGCGCGACGATCGGCTCGACGTCGGCGGCGAGGTCGCGCACCGTCGGCGGAACGGCATAGGACGTCGCGGGCTCGGGTGGCGCGCGCTCGGTGAGGACCAGGACATCATCGTCCGGTTCGGCCGGCGCGGCGAGGTCGAACGGGCCCGCGATGGAGGCCTCGTCCTCGGAGATGATCCGGCGGATCGAGGCCAGAATCTCTTCCATGCTCGGTTCGGGAAGATCGGTTTCGGTCATAGCGCGGGCCAGTTTCTTCAGATCGCTGAGGTCGTTCGACTAGATACGCGCCTGGAGGTGTTCCCGCAAACCGCGCCAAGGCGACGCGTCAGCGATGGTCGGCGCCGCCCGGCGGCGAGGGCGGCGCGCGCGGCGTCCCCGCTCCGTCGATGGCCGCCACGGCCGGCGTCCAAGGCGACCAGGGCCATGCTCGCTGGACGCGTCTCAGGTTGACCTTGGGATCGTAGGGCGTGGCGTCCGGCGACAAATCCTGGGCGTAGAGACCGCCGGTGGCGCCGAGCAACGCCGCGGCGGCGACATACTCGTCATGGCGGGCGGCGGTCAGTGCGAGTTGGGCGGCGGCAAGGTTTTGTTCCGCGATCAGCACATCGAGCGTCGAGCGCAGGCCGACACGAGCTTCCTGTCGTGAGCCCTCGAAAGCGATGTTGGCCGCCGTCACCTGTGCCTCGTCGGCGGCCAGACTGGCGCGGGCGCCCCTCAACGCGTTCCAGGCCTGGGCGACGGTCAACAGCGTCTGGCGACGGGCCACCTCTATGCCTATGCGGTCGGCGTTGTTGGTCTCCGCAGCTTGGCGGATCTGCGACGAGGTCATGCCGCCCGTGAAGATCGGAAAGCTCGCCACGGCGCTGGCGGTGATGTCGTGGCTGTAGTTGGCGAAGGGCGAGGCGAAACCCGACTGCCCTCCGGAATAGCCAAGCGTCGCCTGCAGGGACAGGGTGGGCCGGGTCTGGGTCTTGGCTCCAACCAACTTGGCGGCGCTTGAGCGCTCGGTGAAATCGGCCCGACGGATCAGCGGGCTGTTGCGCTCGGCCCGTTCGCAGGCGTCGTCCAGGTTGGCCGGCAGGGCGTGGGCCAGGGACGGCTCCGGGGCGAGGGCGCCGGGATTGCGTCCGACCAGGGCGGCATAGGCGGCGCGACTGTCGCCCAGCTGAGCACGGGCGGCCTCGAGCTGCGCCTGTGAAGCGGCCACGCGCGCCTCGGTCGCGGCCACATCGGTGCGGGTGATGGCCCCAACGCCGAAGCGCGCGCGGGTCTCGTCCAGTTCGCCCAGCAACAGGCCGACGTCGGCCTCAAGAATCGTGACGTCCTGCTGATCCCTTCGGACATCGGCATAGGCGGTGATGACGTCGCGCAGCACCGTTTCCTCAACGCCGCGCAGGGCCTCCCGACCGGCCAGGATGGCCGCTTCGGCGGCGCCGACCTCGGCGGCGACCCGGCCGCCGGTGTAGAGCGGCTGGGTGAGATTGAGGGCGGCCCCGGAGGTCTGGGTCTCGCCGACGACCGGAGGAATATTGACCCCGGGAATTGGCCGATTCAGTCCCAAGGCGTTCTGGGTGTATCGGTCGGTCGTCACCGTCGCCTGAAGGCTCGCGGTCGGTCTGTAGCCCGCTTCGGCCTGAACAATAGTCTCGTCCAGGGCCCGCAGGCTGGCCCTCTGGCCCTGCAGTGTGGGGTTCGATTCGTACGCCAGGGCGACGGCTTCCCCCAGGGTCTCGGCGAGGGCCGGGACCGCCGGAGTCAAGAGCGCCGAGGCCAGCAGAAGCGGCAACCCTGTGCGGCGACGCCCGTTCATGAAACGGCCTGACCTTCCGGTGCGCGGACGGAGCGGCCCGTGGCCGCGCCGGGATCTAGAATACGAACGCTGTCACCGGCTCGAACCCGGCCATGAACGGCGGCGCGCAGGAGAACAACGACCGGGCGCCGACCCCTGTCTCGGCCCGGGAATAGCACAAGGCGCTGCCGGATCGCCCGGTCCGTTCGATCACCCCGAGTCGGCCGCCTGGCGCCAGCGCCTCCAGCCAGGACGCGGGAACGACGTTGACGGCGCCTTCGCAGACGATCAGCGGCCACTTGCCGGAAACGGTCTTGAGGTCCGCGCCGTCGAATTCCGTCACCATCAGGCCCATCGTCTTCAGGACCAGAGCGGAATAGGGCGAGGCGATGGTGAGGGCGGCCTCGCCGACACGGGGACGCAGGCCATGGAGAAGCTTGGCGGCATCGCGGGGCCGCAGCATCCAGCGACCGGGGGCGTATTCCACCTCGGCGTCGGCATAGGCGAGCAACTGCCTGCTGGCGGGAACGACGGACTCGCGCGGCGCGGCGCGCATGGCGTCCTGAATGGCCAGATCGGTGACGTCCTGGGGTCTGACTTGGCTATCAACCATGATGGACCGTTCGGCGGCGAAGTTGACGGTCATGGTCGATCCTTCCGAAACTGGGAATGGGCCGCTTATAGGTCCGCCGGCCCGCCCGGCGCAATCAGGGGACGTGCAATCAAGGATCGTGACGGATTGCCCCGCGCCGCATCCTCTGTTAGCAACCCGCCTCCCCGGCCTGATGGCGGAGTGGTGACGCAGCGGACTGCAAATCCGCGCACCCGAGTTCGATTCTCGGTCAGGCCTCCAGATTTTCCACCCTCTGATTTTTCACGCCTTGGCGATCGGCGAGCGACGGTTGGCTCGCCGCGCGAAGACGCCCGTCAGCCGGGGCCAACGGGCGTTCTCTGAGGTGCAACGGGTATGGAAACCGCGGTCGCGCCGGCTCGGGCGGGCGTCAACCGGCTTGCGACATCCTCGCCCGCCGACCGCCACGCACGGCGCCGCCGGCCAGCCCGAAACCGACCAGCATGATCGACCACGCCGCTGGTTCCGGAACGACGGAGGTCACTTTGGGCACAGCGCCCTGATCCACGGGCGCGTAGGTCCCATTCTGGGCGACGATGTAGGGGTGCAGCGAATAAGTCCCAAGCGTGATCGTGCCCTTGCTACCGATATCCACCGGGCCGTAGAACTCCACCGTATAGTCCGGGAAACCCAGGGCGAAGCCTCCGCCGTACGCGAGGCTGAAAAAGATGATGTCATCTGGAACGCCGACGACCGGGTTGACGCCGAGCGTGTAGCTGAAGTTGGTGAAATCCGTCGAAATCCCGACATCCGGCCCGGTGGTGTCGGGCGTTCCGGGTATGGGCGCGTCATTGCCGGGCGAGTAGGTCGCTGGCAGCTGGAACGAGTAGGAGAAGCTCATGTCTGGGGCGCTGTAGGCGGTGGGCGGCGCCGAATCCACCCATACGCCGCTGCCTGAAATGGTCACCAAGGCGGCCGCCGCCGGACCGGACACGCCCAGGGCCGCGACGGCAAGGATGGCGGGAAAGGCGGATTTGAACGACATGGCTAGACTCGCGAAACGAATAACGAGCCCCACCTGGCCCCATCAGGTGCTCAAAATAGGCGAAAAAGGGTCAGAAATGCAACAGATTATTGTGCGCCGCCGCGATTGAGCGAGAGGTCCGCGATCGTCGGCTCACCCGCCCCCGAACAGCCTGACCATCGGGGCGACGCCCTTTGCGGCTTCGGCCGCGTGGCCGAGGTGCTCGGAAATGCCGAAGGCGTCCTCGAGGGTGCGCAGCAGCGAATAGTGGTTATAGGGCGTATCGTCGGAGAGCCCTCTCGGCCCGTGATTGGTGATGACGAGAGTTGGGATGTGGCCACCGCCGTAGTTGGAACGGGCGGCCGGGGTGACGCCGCAGCAGCCGGTGCGGTCGCCACCGGAGCCCTCGTCGAAGGTGATGACGATGGCCATGTTGCGCCGCGAACGCCAAGCGTGGGTGGCCTGGAGACGTTCGACGATCCTTCCGACCACGGCGTCGCCACGGCGGATCAGCGGCCCGACGTTCGATCCGATGCAATCGGCTGGGACGCCGACGCCGATCAGGCCATGCATTTCGTTGCATTGGTTGGGGACGATCAGGGCGAAGCTGGGCAGCCTTTCGGCGGCGATATCGGCGTCGAGCTGGTCGAAGCCGACCAGATGCTTCGCCCGATCGGGGTCGGTCTGAACCGAAGCGAAGTTGACGAAACCCGAATGCTTGGAGGCGTAAAGGGCGGTCAGGCGTGTGCAATTGTCAAACTTCGGGTCGCTGGCGACATAGGCGAGTGAGCCGGGTTCCGGCAGACTCTCGAAGTAGCCCTTCCAGGTCAGGCCGACGGCGGTGAGTTGGTCGCCGAGATGCGGCGCGTGGACGGTGTGGTCGGGATAGCCAGCCTCGCTGGCCGCCAAAGCGCAGGTTGGGTCCTTCGACTGTGGGGCGCAGTAGAAGGGATCGTCGTCATGGATGCCGAAGGTGTCGCCGCCGAGCAGGGCGACATAGTTGGCTTCGCTGGGGTGGACTTCGCCATAGAAGCGGGTGGCGTCGCCATAGGTCTTGGCCAGCCGGGCGATGTTGGGCGCATCGACGCCCGCGACGATCTGGTCGTATTCCTTATTCTCCTCGACGATGACGAACACATGGTCGAAGCGCGGCACGCCCTCAAGTCCTTTGCTTGCGGCAACCGCCGCCAGGGGCCCGGCCAGGACGCAGAGAGCCAAGGTCGAGGCCGCGATCCGTTCGACCAGTTTCATTCCGTACAACTCCTCAATCGCCCACCACGCAGAGAGCTTCGACGCCGCCCTTTAGAACCATGATCTCACCGGCCAGGCCAAGCGCCTCCATGGGGATTTACCCCGTCTGCGACAGATTTGGCGCCGAACGGTCACGGCGGCTTGCGGCCCCGAGTCTCGCGTCGTATTAGCCCGGTCCTTCGGCGATTGCCCGATCCTCGGTAGCTCAGTTGGTAGAGCAGGCGACTGTTAATCGCCGGGTCGCAGGTTCGAGTCCTGCCCGGGGAGCCATCGCGGCTCCGAATGACCTAAAACATCAAGTCACCGCTTGGCGCGAACGGCGGAGGGCGGCACTATGGGGCGGAAGTCCGGCCCTGGAGCCGGCGAACCTGTTCGACGCAGCGGAGGTACGCACCCATGGACCTGGCCTTCAGCCCAGAGGATCTGGCCTTCCGCGACGAGGTTCGCGCTTTCATTGACAGCGCGTTCGACGATGACATGCGCGCCCGCTCGGCACAGTCCAAGACCAGCGCGATAGGCCGCGAGGCCCAGGTCCGCTGGTTCAAGCGCCTGGCCGCCCGGGGCTGGCTGGCACCCGACTGGCCGGTCGAATATGGCGGCACGGGCTGGAGCCAGAGCGAGAAGTTCATCTTCGACATGGAGATGGCCCTGTCCGGCGCCCCGACCACCTCCAACATGGGGCTGAAGATGTGCGCCCCGGTAATCATGGCCTTCGGCACGCCAGAGCAGAAGGCCCAGCATCTGCCGAAGATCCTCAACGCCGACGTCTGGTGGTGCCAGGGATATTCGGAGCCTGGCTCGGGATCGGATCTGGCGTCGCTGTCAATGAAAGCGGTGCGGGACGGAGACGACTATGTTTTGAACGGCTCCAAGATCTGGACCACCTACGCCCAGTATGCCGATTGGATGTTCTGCCTGGTGCGCACCTCGTCGGAACCGCAGAAACAGCGGGGAATCTCGTTCCTGCTGCTGGACATGAAGACGCCGGGCATCGTCGTCCGCTCCCTGCCGACCCTGGATGGACCCAAGGATGGAGCGCAGGAGGTCAATCAGGTTTTCTTCGAGGACGTGCGGGTGCCGGTGTCCAACCGTATCGGCGAAGAGGGCCAGGGCTGGACCTACGCCAAGTACCTGCTGCAGTTCGAACGCGGCGGGGCCTATGCGCCGGGGCTTACCCACCAGCTCAATACGGTCAAGCGCTACGCCCGACTTGAGCTTGACGGTCAGGACGGGGCGATGATGCGGGACCCCGATTTCCGGAAGAAACTGGCCGACATGGAAATCAAGGTGGAGACACTTAACGCCACGGAGTTGAAGGTGTTCGCCGGGCGCGCCGCCGGCCAAGCCATGGGCCCGGTTTCGTCGATGCTGAAACTGGAAGGCAGTCAGGCGCAGCAGGCCATCACCGAACTGGCCCTGGAAGTGGTCGGCCCCTATGCCTCTCCTTTCGTGGAGGACACCTTCGCCGGCCTGACCGGCGAGAAGAACGACCCGCGCGCCGGCCCGGACTACGCCGCGACGGTCGCGCCGATGTACTTTAACCAGCGCAAGACCTCTATCTATGCCGGCTCCAACGAGATCCAGCACAACATCATGGCCAAGATGATCCTGGGAATCTGACGAGGGCGTGGGCGGCCCGCGTCGAGCGCCTTGCCAACCCGAGCCGACCGTCGTATCAGCCGCGTCCTTCGGCGATTGCCCGATCCTCGGTAGCTCAGTTGGTAGAGCAGGCGACTGTTAATCGCCGGGTCGCAGGTTCGAGTCCTGCCCGGGGAGCCATCGCTCCCACCCATCATCGTCAGGCGTCCCGTCGGGGTGGGTTCGCTCGGTCTTGGCGGCCAGCAACATTCCTTCAAAATATATGTGGTCTAGACGGGACATGCCCCGTTCCGCCGCCACAACTCGGTCCGCCATCGCCGCCCTGATCTTCGCCGCGGCGGTTGGGTCGGCAACGACGCTCGGCGCCACGCCGCCAGCCCCCTTCCCCCCCCTTCACGTCGACTGCCGCGGCGAGCCGAGCGACCGGCCGACGACGGTGCTGGAGGCTGGGGCGTTCGGTACGTCGGCTGATTGGAACCGGGTGCTCGATGATCTGTCGCGGGACGGGAGAGCCTGCGCCTTCGACCGGGCGGGACTGGGGGAATCACCGCCACGGCCGGGCGAGAAGGACGTGCTGACCAAGGCCGGGGAGATCGGCGACCTGCTCGATCAGATCGGCGAGACCTCGCCCGTGATCCTGGTCGGCCACTCCAATGGGACCCTGTATATCGAGGCCTTCGCCGCCCTTTGGCCGGGTCGCGTCGCCGGGCTTGTCTACATCAACGGCGTGGGGGCCGACGATCTCGACTCGCCTCTCGCTCTCGCCGACCTGCGGGCCGAGCGCCAGATGGCGGATCGGTCGGTGACGGCGGCGCGACTGGGCCTCGGCCCGATCATTGCGGGCGTGATCACCCGGGAAATGGATCTGTCGCCCGACGCGGCGGCGCGCAAGCGCCACGGCCTCTCCTGCCTGGCCTGCCTGAAGACGGCGCGGGACGAGGACCGGCTGATCATTCCCGGCCTGGATGCGGTGCGCCGACTGGGCCCGGTGTCGCCGACGATCCCGGTGGTGGTTCTCGACGGATCCTTGCGCCCCAAGGCGGCTCTGGCCGCCGCCTGGCGAACCGCCGAGATCGCCCCAGCGGCGCGAGCCCAGCGGGCGTGGGTGCTGGACATGCCCGGCGCCACCCACGTCTCGCCCCTGACACGCGACCGGGCCTATGTGGCGGCGGCGGTGTCCTGGCTTAGAGATCTGTCACCACACCCCAACGTTGGGCAGTGACGCCCAGGGTTCGGCCGACGGAAGCGAGCCGTCCTTTTGAAGCAGCTCGACCGAGATTCCCTCAGGCGAGCGCACGAAGGCCATGTGACCATCGCGGGGCGGTCTGTTGATCGTCACGCCCTGATCCATCAGCCGCTGGCAGGTCTGATAGATGTCTTCGACCTGATAGGCCAGGTGGCCGAAGTTGCGACCGCCCGTATAGGCCTCTGGGTCCCAGTTGTGGGTCAGTTCGACGGTTGGCGCGCGCTTTTCCCGAGCCGCCTCGACGTCTTCCGGCGCGGCCAGGAACACCAGGGTGAACCGGCCGGCGGGATTGTCGAAGCGCGACACCTCCTGCAGACCCAGGCCGGCGCAGTAGAACGCCAGGGCTTTGTCCAGGTCCGCGACCCGCACCATGGTGTGTAGATAACGCATCGTCTTGGCTCCCTAGGCTATGTTTCGATGATGGGTTTAGCGAAGTTCGCGGTCGACGCCAGGGGACGGGCTTCATGACCCCTCGTCTGCCGACGCCACAGCGCGGCGTATTCCCCGCCCTTTTCCAGAAGTTCGGCGTGGCCGCCCCGTTCGACGATGCGCCCGCGGCGGACAACCAGGATCTGATCGGCGTCGACGATGGTCGACAGGCGGTGCGCGACCACCAGGGTCGTGCGTCCGGTGCGGACCTTACGAAGCGTGGCCTGAATGGCGGCCTCGGTTGGCCCGTCCAGGGCGCTTGTGGCCTCGTCAAGGATCAGCAGCCGAGGGTTGGCCAGCAGGGCGCGGGCCAGTCCCACCCTCTGACGCTCGCCGCCCGAAAGCTTCAGGCCCCGTTCGCCGACGCGGGTGTCCATCTTGTGAGGCAAACCGTCGATGAACGGCGCCAGCTCCGCCGCCTCGGCCGCGGCCCAGACGGCCTCCAGGCCGGCGCCCGGATTGGCGAAGGCAATGTTGGCGCCGAGCGTGTCGTTGAACAGAGCGACGTCCTGCGGAACCAGAGCCACCGCCCGGCGCAGAGACTCCTGAGTGACCTGGCGCAGGTCCATGCCGTCGATCAACACCGCCCCCTTCTGGGGATCGAGCAGGCGCAGGGCCAATCGCACGATGGTCGTCTTGCCCGCGCCAGAAGGGCCGACCAGCGCCACCGTGGTCCCAGGTGGGGCGGTGAAGCTCACCTCGTCGAGTCCGACGCTGCGGGCGGTGTGCTGAAAGCCGACGCCGGCGAAAGTCAGTTCGGCGCCGCGGTTTGAGGCTGGTGGGAGGGGCTTGGCCCCGGGAACATCGACGATGTCGGGTTTCAGCGCGCGCAGCTCCAGCATCTGCTCCATATCGATGAACGCCTGGCGGATCTCCCGGTAGTTCATGCCCAGGCTGAACAGCGGAGCGTAGACCTGTTGCAGGATCAGGATGCAGGCGGTGACCCCACCGAGGCTCATCCGGCCGGCGAGGACTTCTGTCCCGGCTAGCAGGGTAATGAAGGCCAAGCCGATGTTTAGCACCACCGCCTGAACGCCGTTGAGCAGCTGAAGCGAGCCATTCGATTGGATGTTCGCCTTGGCGTAGTCGACCAGGGCGGTCTCGTAGTGGTCGACCACCCGGCCCTCGGCCCCGAAGGTCTTGATCGTCTCGAAGTTCATCAGGCCGTCGACAGCGAGGCCGGCGACCCGGGAATCCGCGTCGTTGAGCGTCCGACGATGGCCGATCCGCCAATTGGAAATCGCGACGGTGAAGGCGATATAGAGCAGGATGGTGGCCACCGCGACGATGGCCAGACGCCAGTTGAATCGGCTGGTCAGGACATAGGCGGCCATCAACAACTCGAGGACCGTCGGGCCGAGATTAAGAACCACGCTACGCAGAAGAAAATCGGTGGACCTGGACCCGCGGTCGATGATCCGCGCCAGGCCGCCTGACTGCTTGCCCTGATGGAAACTGAGCGACAGCGACAGAGTGTGGGCGAAGGTTTCCATGGACGACTGGGCCAGGGCCATCTGCGATACCGGGTTGAAGATGGCGTCCCGCAAATAGGGCGCCGCGTTGGCCACCAGGCGCAGCAACACATAGCCGATGGCGAGCCCCGCGAAGGCGACGAAAACCGGATGACCACCGGAGCGGTGGGCGTTTAGGGCGTCGATGGCTCTGGAGATCATTAGAGGGCCGATAACCCCGGTCCATTTCCCCAGCAGAACGAGACCCAGGGCCAGGCCCAGGCGGGTCTTGAGCCCCTGGGCGCGGGATCGCATGACCAGTGCGATCAGGTCGGCCATGGAGGCGAAGAAGCCGACGCCAGTCTGGGCCGAGGTCGTGGCCGGGGGCGCGGTCCCACGCGTCGCGGCATGGTGATAGGTCAAACGGCGCCCTCCCGAGAAGCCATCAGCAAGGTCGTCTGTTGGCCCCCACCGGGCGTTATCCAGTCTATGCGCCAGCCGACCGACGTGGCGGTCGCCCGGTAGGGACTGCCGACCAGCGGCGAAGCCACCGTCAGCCGCGGCTGGACCACGGCCCGGCGAGCGCCGTCAACGACCTCAAGGACATGAACGGCGAAGGTCTGCGGCTCATCCAGGGCCAGAGAGAACCGTCCGTCGCCATCGGCGTGGCCACGAGACTGGCGCACGGTGTCGACAAACAGGTCGAGCGCGGCGTGTGGCGTGGCGCGACCCGACACCACGGTTCCGCCCTTGGCGTCGAAGTCCACCGCATCGATCACCGGCGCGACCACATGCGCGCCAAGCGCCAAGGTTCCGGCGCCGGCGCGCAGTTGCGCCGCCGTCCCCGCTGGCGTGATCAGCACATAGCCTTCCGACTGGACGACCCGGCCTTGGTCGACCATCGCCAGGCCGAATAGCCGCGGCTCCGTCGGCCTGGAAACCTCCAGACGCCACCGACCCTGACTGTCGGCCAAGCCGTAGAGGGGTTGGCCGGCAGGCGACGCCAGGCGGACCTTCGCTCCAGCCGCGGCCAGACCGGTCAGGCGCAGCCGGCCGGCCGGTTCGAAAGCGACCTGAAGCAACAAAGGCGTCGCGCGATAGGCCTTGGCCTCGGGCGGACTATCCGCCTGGGCCCCCTGGCCGGGCGGGAGGGCGACACTGCCTGGATGGCAGGCGCCGAGCGTTGCCGCCGTCAGAGCGATGATGATGATGGCTTTCACGGCGCGCTTAATCGGGCAATCCTTCCAGACGGTGTTCGCGACTCGATCAATGGCACATCCCTGATCGTCCGAAGCCACTATCTGGGGAGTTTCCAACGAATGTCGACGCCAGCCATCGACTCGATCTGTGTCTATTGTGGTTCGTCCGACGCGGCCGATCCCGTCTGGCTGGAAGCCGCCGCGGACCTGGGCGTCGCCCTGGCCGCGGCGGATTTGCGCCTCGTCTACGGCGGCGGCGGCGTCGGCCTGATGGGCGCCTGCGCCAGGGCCGCCCACGCGGCTGGCGGTCGCGTGTTGGGGATCATGCCCCAGTTCCTGGCCAGCAGCGAAGTCGTTCTCGACACCATCGAGACGGTGATCGTCAACTCCATGCACGAACGAAAGATCCGCATGTTCGAGGAGGCTGACGCCTTCGTGGTCCTGCCCGGCGCCATAGGCACTCTGGAGGAGGTGGTCGAACTGCTGTCGTGGCGTCGCCTCGGGCTGCACGCCAAGCCGATCGTGTTCTACAATCCGCACGATTTCTGGCGACCGCTTTTCGAGCTGTTTGAGCAGTTCATCGCCGTGAGGCTGGTTCCGGAGGAATTCAAAAGCTGCTGGCGATCGGTCGATAAAATCGAGGACGCCATACCGGCGCTGCGGGCCATGCCGGCTGGGCCCATGGTCGCGTCGGTGATGCGGGTCGTCGCCTGACTGGCGGCGGCCCTATGGTCAGCCGCCGACCTTGTCACGAAATCGGTTGACCAGCGGATAGCGGCGGTCGCGACCGAACGCCTTGCCGCCGATCTTAACACCCGGCGCGGCCTGGCGGCGCTTGTATTCAGAGCCGTACAACAAACGCTGAACCCGCTCGACCGTGGCCCCGTCGAAGCCGCGAGCGACGATCTCGTCTAGCGTGGCTTCTTCCTCCACCAGTCCATGCAGGATGGCGTCGAGAACGTCGTAGGGCGGCAGGCTGTCCTGGTCGGTCTGGTCCGGACGCAACTCGGCGGAGGGCGCTTTGGTCAGAATGCGTTCGGGAATAGGTTCTGATGCGCCTCCAGCCGGCGTGTGGGCGTTGCGCCAACGACAGACGGCGTAGACATCGACCTTGTAGACATCCTTAAGGACGTTATAGCCGCCGCACATGTCACCATAGAGTGTGGCGTAGCCGACCGCCATTTCCGACTTGTTGCCGGTGGTCATCAGCATCAGGCCCAGCTTGTTGGACAGGGCCATCAGAGTGACCCCACGGATGCGGGCCTGAATGTTCTCCTCGGTAATGTCCGGCGCGCGGCCTGCGAACTGGGGGGCCAGCATCGTCTCGAATGCGGCCACCGCCGGAGCGATGGCGATGTCGTCGAGCTTCACGCCAATCGCCCGAGCGCAGGCCTCGGCGTCCTCAAGGCTGTCGCGGCTGGTGTAGCGCGAGGGCAGCATGAAGGCCCGCACGTTCCCGGGGCCCAGAGCGTCAGCGGCCACCACAATCGACAGAGCGGAATCGACGCCCCCGGAGAGCCCCAGCAGAACGCCAGGGAAGCCCGACTTGCGGACATAGTCGCCTAGCCCGAGCACCATGGCGCGGTAGATTTCCTCGGGACCGCGTGGCCATGTCGCGAGCGGCGCCTCGATGCAACGCCAGCCGCTCTCGGTCTTTTCCCAAACCGACCGCGCGAGATCAGCCTCGAACATCGGCTGACTCATGCACAATTCGCCGTCGGCCTGGAGGGCGAAGGAGCCGCCGTCGAACACCAGTTCGTCCTGGCCGCCGACCTGATTGACATAGACCATCGGCAGGCCGGTCTCGGCCACTCTGGCCCGAGCCACATCAAGTCGCTCATCGTCGGCGGTGCGGCGGAATGGCGAGCCGTTCGGAACCAACAGCAGCTCCGCGCCATCGGCCTTCAACTGGCGGCAGGGGCCCGGCGCCCAGATATCCTCGCAGATCGGCACGCCAACGCGCACCCCGGCGATCTCAAACACACCGCTGGCCTCGCCAGCGACGAAGATCCGTTTCTCGTCGAACACGCCGTAGTTGGGCAGATCCACCTTGAAGGCCACCCCTTTGACCGCGCCGCCCTCGATCAGGGCCACGGCGTTGCGGGGCCGTCCGTCGGCGCCCGGCCATAGGGTGGTGATCAGGGCCGCGCAGTCGCCAGCGGTGTCGGCGGCAAGGGCGGCAAGGGCCTCCTGGCAGGCCCGGACGGCGGCGGGCTTCAGCGCCAGATCCTCCGGCGGGTAGCCAATCAGGAACAGTTCGGGAAATACGGCGATGTCGGCGCCCAGGGCGGCCGCTTCGCCAATGAGCCGACGGGCCTGGGCCGCATTGCCGGAGATATCACCGACGGTGGGATTGGCCTGAACGGACGCGATGACGAGACGAGTTGACATGGGTTGCCTTTAGCGGCGAACGCCGGGCCTTGGAAACCCGATCCTCGCGGCGGGGACCGGTTCAGTCGTCCCGGTGCACGCGTTCGCGTCGCTCGTGGCGTTCCTGCGCCTCAAGCCCCAGCGTGGCGATCGGCCGTGCCATCAGACGAGCGATGCCGATCGGCTCGCCGGTTTCCTCGCAGTACCCATAGTCGCGCTCCTCGATTCGCCTCAGAGCCTCGTCGATCTTCGAAATCAGCTTTCGCTGGCGATCGCGCGTGCGCAGCTCCAATGCCCGATCGGTTTCCGAAGACGCCCGGTCAGCGAGATCTGGATGATTCTCGGTTTCCTTCTGCAGGTGGCTGACGGTTTCCCGTGCCCCACGCAGAATGTCGTCTTTCCAATCAAGCAATTTTCTTTTGAAGAATTGCAGTTGCCGTTCGTTCATGAACGGCTCGTCTTCCGACGGAACGTAGTCGGCTTCCCGCAAATCCGTGGACGACTCTTGCATCGACGCCTCACACCCTGCCGCCCCGGGCCCCAACCCGCTCGCGAGAGGGGCGCTTACAACAAAAACCCCGGCTGGGGCAATGCGTCCTGGCGAGTGACGCAACGATGGAAAGCGGAAGGCGCCTTTGAGTGGCCGAAGAGGAACAATTGGCGACGCGGCGACTGGGTGTTAGCTGTCAGCCTGTTTGGTTGTGGCGAGGAGACGGCGATGCGGATTCGATCAGTGGCGGGCCTGCTGGCCGGCGTGGCGGCTTCGGCCATCGGATCGGTCGCCTTCGGGGCCGACGCGCCCCGCATGCTCGGCTTCTCGGCGCCGTCGGCGGCGGCGGAACTGGCGCTAGAGGCGCGTTTCGATTCGGGCCTGTCGGCCGACGCCCTTCGTGAGCGCCTCAAGCTGATGGCGGCCGAGCCAAACCAGGTCGGCTCGCCGCACGATAAGGCCAATGCCGAATACACCTTGGCCCAGTTTAAGGCCTGGGGCTGGGACGCCCACATCGAGACCTTCAGCGTGCTGTACCCGACCCCGAAGGCCGAACGCCTTGAATTGCTGGGTGCGTCACCGTTTGCCGCCACTCTGACCGAGCCGGCGGTCGCGGGCGACGACAGTTCCGCCCACCAGGCTGGTGGCCTGCCCGCCTATGTGGCTTACGCCGCCGACGGCGACGTCACCGCTCCGCTGATCTACGTCAACTATGGCATGCCCGCCGACTACGAGGCGCTGCAGCGTCTCGGCCTGGACGTGAAGGGCAAGATTGTCATCGCCCGCTACGGCGCGGGATGGCGCGGACTGAAACCGAAACTGGCGCAGGAACACGGGGCGGTTGCTTGCATCATCTATTCCGATCCGGCTGATGACGGGTACGGGGCGGGCGACGCCTACCCGGCAGGCGCGTTCCGTCCGGAACGCGGGCTGCAACGCGGCTCCGTTCAGGACCTGCCCGTTGAGCCGGGCGACCCGCTAACCCCTGGCTACGGCTCCATTCCAGGCGCACCGCGCCTTGCGATCGCCGACGCCAAAACCATCCTGAAAATCCCCGTGCTGCCGGTGTCCTGGGGCGACGCCCAGCACTTCCTCGCCGCGCTCGACGGGCCTGTCGCGCCCAGGAGCTGGCGCGGATCCCTGCCCTTCACCTACCATGTCGGGGGCGCCGGGGCGAAGGCGCGGCTGATGGTCGAGTCCAACTGGGATCAGAAAACGCTCTACGATGTCATCGCCGTGATGAAAGGCGCCCGCGAGCCCGACAAATGGGTGGTTCGCGGCAACCACCGCGACGGCTGGGTGTTCGGGGCGGAGGATCCGCTGTCGGGCCAGATCGCCCTGATGGAGGAGGCCAAGTCGATCGGCGCCCTGGCCAAGACGGGGTGGCGGCCCGCTCGAACCTTGGTTTACGCCAGCTGGGACGGCGAGGAGCCGGGCCTGCTGGGCTCCACGGAATGGGCCGAGACCCATGCGACGGAACTGCAGTCCAAGGCGGTGGTCTACCTCAACACAGACGGCAGCAATCGTGGCCTGCTCAGCGTCGAGGCCAGCTATTCCCTGCGCAAGCTTGTCGACGAGGCTGCCGGGGCCGTGACCGACCCCGAGACCGGCGGAAGCGTCAGAGACCGTGCGCTCGCGGAGATCCAGGTGAGGGCGCTGGCCCCCGAGGCCAGCGCCGAACTGAAGGCGCAGGCCAGGATCGCCCGGGACGGCGGCGACCTTCCCGTCGGGGATCTTGGGTCCGGCTCCGACTACACCCCTTTCGTGCAGCATTTGGGGGTCGCCTCAATCAACTTCGGCTACGAGGGCGAGGGCCAATCGGGCGGAGTCTACCATTCGGCCTACGACACCTATGAACACTACGCCCGTTTCGGCGACCCGGGGTTCGCCTACAGCGTGACCCTGGCCAAGACGGCTGGACGGCTGGTGCTGCGGTCCGCCAACGCCGACCTGGCGCCGTTCCAGTTCGGCGATCTGGCCGCCACCGTCGCGGCGCAGACCGAGGCGTTGAAGACGCTCGTCGGGACCTCACGAGAGCACTCGACGACGATCAACCGGCTGATCGATCAGAAGGCCTTCGCCTTGACCGCCGATCCCACCAAGTCCAGCGGATCGCCCGACCGCGAGGTGGCGGCGCCGCCCCTCGACTTCGCGCCGCTGGACGCCGCGATTGGACGGCTGAAACTGAGCGCTCAGGCCTACGACAGCGCGGCCGCCGCTCCGGTTTCCACGGTGAAGGCCGAGCGGGCCGATTCGATCCTGCAGGGCGCCGAGCAAGCACTGATCGATTCTCGCGGCCTTCCGGGGCGGCCTTGGTATCGCCACATGCTCTATGCGCCGGGAATGCTGACCGGCTATGGCGCCAAGACATTGCCAGGAATTCGCGAGGCGATCGAAAGCCGCCGCTGGGCCGAGGCGGCCGAGTTCATCATCCGCACCGCCGCGACACTCGACGCCCTGACCGAGAAACTGGACTCCGCGAGGGCGGTCTTGGCTTCGTGAGATGAAATTGCTGTTCGGCCTTAGGCGAACCGGGTTCGTGTCCAGCCCGTTTTTGGGCTAAGGGCGCGCCCATGATCCGTCAACGTCGCACCCGCATTGTCGCCACTCTCGGCCCGGCCAGTCGCGCGCCGGCCATGGTGCTTGAACTCGCCCGGGGCGGAGTGGACGTATTCCGCCTCAACTTCAGTCATGGCGCTCATGAAACCCACGCCGAGGCGCTCGCCGCCGTCCGGGCCGCCGAAACGGCGATAGGCAGGCCTCTCGCGGCGCTGGCGGATCTCCAGGGCCCGAAATTTCGGCTGGGAGATTTCCAAGAGGGTTCGATCGCCATCGCCGCCGGCCAGGCGCTGCGTCTCGACCTCGATCCCACGCCCGGCGATTCCCGCCGGGTCCAGTTGCCTCACCCAGAAGTCTTCAGGATCTTGGCGCCCGATGTTTCCGTCGTTCTCGACGACGGCAAGACACGGCTGCGAGTGGTCTCCGTGGGAGACGGCTTCGCCGACTGCGAGGTGATGTCGGGCGAGCGTCTGTCCAACCATAAGGGGCTCGCCGTCCCCGGCGTGACCATTCCGGTGCCCGCCCTCACCGACAAGGACCGCGCCGACCTGGAATTCGCCCTGCGTATCGGGGTCGACTGGGTGGCCCTGTCGTTCGTGCAGCACGCCGCGGACATGGCCGACCTTCGCCGCCTGGTGAACGGCAGGGCCGCGATCCTGGCCAAGATCGAGAAGCCCGCGGGTCTGCGCAATCTCGAGGAAATCCTGGATGTCAGCGACGGCGTGATGGTGGCCCGGGGCGACCTTGGGGTGGAACTGGCTCCGCAAGAGGTGCCCGTGGCGCAAAAGACCATCGTGCGGGCGGCCCGTCGCCGCGGCGTGCCGGTGATCATCGCCACCCAGATGCTTGAATCCATGACGAGCAATCCCTCCCCCACCCGGGCCGAGGCCTCCGACGTGGCCGGCGGGGTCTATGAAGGCGCGGATGCGCTGATGCTGTCCGCCGAATCGGCGGTGGGGGCCTGGCCTCGCGAAACCGTGTCGATGATGGACGCCATCATCCGGCGCGTTGAGGCCGACGCCAACTGGCCCCGCCTGATGCGGGCCGAGAACGACCGCGAAGATGACGAGGACGTCGACGCGTTGATCGCGGCGGCGGTGCGCGCGGCCCAGGGCCGGTCCAGCGCCTGCCTGGTGGCCTATACCAATACCGGCGCGACCGCCCGGAGGATGGCCCGGGAGAGGCCGGGCAACACGATCCTGGCCATCACCCCCGACAGTCGGGTGGCGCGGGCTCTCAGCCTCGTCTGGGGTCTTGAACCTCGGGTGGCCGAACAGCCCCGCAACATCACGGCCATGACCGAAGAAGCGGCCCATATGGCGGCTGATCTCGGCCTGGCGGCGGCTGGCGCGCGGGTGGTGATCGTGGCCGGTCCGCCCAGGGGCGCGCCGGGCGCCGCCAACCTACTGCGCATCGTCCACGCCCCCCGTCCCCGAGTCATTTGAAGCGCGGAACGTTTCACCGCGTCACACGTCTATGCTTTGGCGGCGCCGCCAAGCTCTGCTAGGGTGACCTCTATTGGCGTTCGACAGCCATCGGACGCGGACGGGGTGTTTTCAGGATATCGACGACTCATGCCACAGGCCGCCGACTTCCGTATCGAGACATCGGAAGCAGGGGTCGTCGCCGTCCTCACCGGCGATTGGACCGCCGTGGAAATGGGCCGAGCCGCGCAACGCCTCGGCAAGGCGCTCGCCGATAAAGAGACCTGCAAGGTCGACCTGAGCCAAACCGGGCGTTTCGACACCTCTGGCGCCTATGAGGTGCATCGGGCCCTCGGCGGCGCGACCGATGACAGCCGCATCCTGGCGCCGCCAGAAATCCAACGCCTGTTCAAGATGGTCGCCGAC
This sequence comes from uncultured Caulobacteraceae bacterium, assembly GCA_903870555.1. Taxonomy (GTDB): domain Bacteria; phylum Pseudomonadota; class Alphaproteobacteria; order Caulobacterales; family Caulobacteraceae; genus Acaudatibacter; species Acaudatibacter boreus. The sequence goes on along the minus strand of CAIQDO010000174.1, from coordinate 4,506 downwards.
GCCAGCAAGGCCGAACCCGCCGCCCGGCGCCGCCGCAGCCGACCGTTCTACGACCTGTTCGATCGCATCGGCCGTGGGGTCGTAGACTTCGGCGCGAGCCTGGCCGACCTGATCATTTTCAATGGTCATCTATGGGTGGCGATCGGCCGGGCGATGGCCAACCCACGCAAGATCCGCTGGATCGCGGTATTCTCCCTGGCCGAGCGCGCCGGGCTGGACGCCCTGCCCATCGTCGCGACCACGACGTTTTTCATCGGCTCGGTCGTCGGCCTGCTCGGCGCCAATCTGCTGCGCCAGTTCGGCGCCCAGGTGTTCGCCGTCGAACTGATCGGCATTTCGGTGCTGCGGGAATTCAATGTCCTGATAACCGCCCTCCTGCTGGCGGGCCGGTCGGCCTCGTCCTTTGCCGCCGAGATCGGCTCGATGAAGATGAATCAGGAGATCGACGCCATGCGGGTGCTCGGTGTCGATCCCTTCGACGCCTTGATCTTCCCGCGCTTCCTGGCCCTTCTGATGACCATTCCGCTGCTTGTGTTCGTGGCGACCCTGGCCGGGCTGGCCGGCGGCCTGCTAGTCACCGTCACCGTGCTCAATCTCAGTCCAACGGTGTTCTTCCAGCGACTGGTCGATAACGTCGGTCTCACCCACTTTTGGGTGGGAATGTCCAAGGCGCCGGTGATGGCCGTGGTGATCGCGGCGATCGGTTGCAAACAGGGACTCGATGTCGGCGGCGACGTGGAATCGCTTGGCCGGCATGTGACGTCGGCCGTGGTGCAGGCGATCTTCTCGGCGATCCTGATCGATGCGGTGTTCGCGCTGATCTACATGAAGCTCAACGTATGAGCGAACAGGACACCCCTCTTAACGAGGCAGAACCCCCGATCGAGGTTCGGGGCCTTGTGTCGCGGTTCGGCGACAAGGTCGTTCACGACGGCCTCGACCTGACGATACCGCGTGGACAGGTGGTCGGCGTGGTCGGCGGATCGGGTTCGGGAAAGTCGGTCCTCCTCAACACCATCATCGGCCTGAGGGAGCCGCAGGGGGGCTCGGTCAAGATCTTCGGCCAGGACATCCGCTACGCCAAACGACGGCAATGGACGGCGATCGAGCGACGGTGGGGCGTGCTCTTCCAGCAAGGCGCCCTGTGGTCGAACCTGACGGTGAAGGAAAACGTCTCGGCGCCGATGATCGAGCACAGCCGCCTCTCAAGACGCGAGATTGGCGAACTGGCCGACCTGAAGATCGCCCTGGCAGGCCTGCCCGCCGGGTCAGGCGCCTTGAAACCCTCCGAACTGTCGGGCGGGATGATCAAGCGCGCCAGCCTGGCGCGTGCCCTGGCGCTCGATCCGGAGCTGCTCTTCCTCGACGAGCCGACCTCCGGCCTCGACCCGATCAGCGCGGCGGCCTTCGACACCCTGATCGACGAGTTGTCGGACGGCCTTCGTCTGACGGTGTTCATGATCACGCACGACCTCGACAGCCTGTACAAGATCACTGATCAGGTGGCGGTCATCGCCGACAAGAAGGTGGTGGCGATGGCCCCGGTGCGCGAACTTGAGACATCCGACCATCCCTGGATCCAGGCCTATTTCCACGGCGCGCGCGGGCGCGCCGCGTCGAGCGGACGGGATCGTGCAATCGCGGAGGCTGCTGGCTGATGGAACGCAACGCCAACTACTTCCTCGTCGGCCTGATTTCAGCAATTCTGGTCACGGGGCTGATCGTCTTCGTGGTCCTGCTGGCGGGGCGCAAGTTCAGCCGCGACTACGACGTCTACGACATTGTCTTCCAAGGCCCGGTGCGCGGCCTCGCCCAGGGCGGCGAAGTCCATTTCAACGGCATCAAGGTCGGAGATGTCAGCCGTATCGCGCTCGATCCGCAGAATTCCCAGTTGGTGGTGGCGCGGTCACGAGTCACCTCCGACGTCCCGATCCGCGCCGATTCCTACGCGACGCTCGAGCCCTTGGGCATCACCGGGGTCAACTACATCCAGATTACCGCGGGCACGCCGTCCAAACCGCTGCTGAAGAACACCGTCCCCGAGGGCCAGATTCCCCGGATGATGAGCCAGAGGGACGCCCTGTCCGATCTGCTGGCCGGCGGGGGCTTTGTCGTCCAGCGGACGGTCGAGGCCCTGGACCGAATCAACCGTCTGTTTTCGGATCAGAACATCAAGACTCTCGGCGCGACCATGAGCGACATCCAGGCGGTCACCGCCGAGCTTCGCGAGCGCAAGTCGATCATCGCGGACGCCCAGAAGACACTGCAGGACGCCGATGACGCCACCCGCGAATTCACCGCCCTGGCGAAGTCCGGACAGAACCTGGTCGACGGCGACGGCCACCAGACTTTCGTCAAAATGAGCGCCGCCGCGAGCGAAATCCAGGAGGCGGCAAAGGCGCTGCGGACGACCCTGACCAAGCTCGAAGGGCCGACGGAAACCTTCGCCACCACCAGCCTGCCGCAGCTCACCTCCACCTTGGAGAGCCTGCAAAAGGCGACCGATCACCTGGATCAGGTGCTGAGCGACGTCCAGACCAATCCCCGCGGCGTGCTGAGCAAGCCGGCAGCCAAGGAAATCGAGGTCAAGCCATGAAAGTCCGGATCGCGGCGACCGCCATGGCCGCCCTGTGCCTGTCGGGGTGCATTTCCCTGCTGCCAAAAACCAAGCCGGCCCAACTTTACCGGTTCGGCCTTCCGTCAGCGACTTCGACGCCAGAAGGCCCGACGCCCGATGCCCGCGGTCAGTTCGCGGTCCGCGCCGCCTCCCTGACGTTCGAGCGGGCGGCCGCGAGCGACCGAATCCTGACCGTCGACGGCGACCAGGCCGCGTTCATAGCCGGCTCGCGCTGGGTGACCTCGGCCTCAAGCCTGTTCGAGGCCGCGATGACCACCGCCTTCGATCGTCATCGCGGCCCCGCACGGCTGCTCGCGCCTGGAGAGCCGAGCGGCGCCGACTATACGCTTAAGGTGGACGTCCGCACCTTCGAGGCGCGATACAACCACGGCCCGGCCGCCGCCCCGACCGTGGTCGTCGAAGCCTACGCGGCCCTGATCCGGCGAGGCGATATGACCGACGATCGTCACCGCCTGTTCATGGCGGAAACCCCGGCCTCGTCGAATTCGCTTCGCGGCATCGCCGCTGCCTTCAGTCAGTCGGTGGCGAAGGTGCTGGGCGAGTTGGTGGTCTGGGTGGACGCGAAAGGCGCAGGCTAGAGCCTGACGCCTTTAGACGGAACAGATCTAAAGGCTGAGTCAGGCTCTATCTTTTTGAAGTTAGAGCACGATTCATTTTTGACGGTTCCGTCAAAAATCATCGTGCTCTAGGCAGGCGGCGGCGCCAAGGACACCGGAGCGGGGGCGCGGCCCGAAGACACGTCGACGGCGAATTTGCGGATCAGGCGGCCTAGCCCCGGCTCGCGAACGGCGGCCGCGGCCGCGTCCCAATCGAACCACTGGCTGCTGCGTTGGTCCTGCTCCCGCCATGTGTCGTGCTGGACGGTCACCTCGACGGCGAAGACCGTGACCCGGCACCGCTGGCTCTCACCGGACCGCAGGATCTTGAGATAGTCATAGGCTCCGACGGGCTTGCGGATCATCGGCCCCTCGACACCGGCCTCCTCAAGCGCCTCGATAGCCGCCGCCTCGCGACGGGTCTTGCCCTTCATCGGCCAGCCCTTGGGAATCACCCATCTGCCGGTCTCGCGCGAGGTGACGAGCAGGATTTCAAGGTCTGGCTCGACCCGATAGGGAAGAGCGGCATATTGGGCGCGCGCCTCCGGCCGAGCGACGGATTTCCGTCGCTTGCCGGCGGTTGGGGCCTTCAAGGCGGTCCTTCCGCGATACCGGCCAGGCGGCGCGCCGCGGTCAGGGTGTTCCGCAGCAGGCAAGCCACGGTCATCGGCCCCACCCCGCCTGGAACAGGCGTCAGCCAGCCGGCCACGCCCCGAGCCTCTTTGTAGGCCACGTCGCCCACCACACGGGTGCGCCCCTCGGCAGCCTTGACCGGATCCCGGAACGGAACCCGGTTGATGCCGACGTCGATCACCGCGGCCCCAGGCTTGATCCAGTCGCCGCGAACCATTTCCGGGCGGCCGACCGCGGCGACGAGGATATCGGCCTGCCGGCACAGGCCGGGGAGATCTCGCGTCCGGGAATGGGCGATGGTCACCGTGCAGTTGTCGGCCAGGAGCAACCCGGCCACCGGCCGGCCTACCAGCACCGAACGCCCCAGGACCACCGCACGAAGCCCGGTCAGGTCGCCGAGCGCTTCGCGCAACAGGATCAGGCAGCCCAGCGGCGTGCACGGGGTCAGGGCCACCATGCCGCTGGCCAGGCGGCCGGCGTTGACCATCGTCAGGCCGTCGACATCCTTGTCCGGATTGAGCCGTTCGAGAATGCCGTTGGCGTCGAGGTGCGGCGGCAGGGGAAGCTGCACCAGGATGCCGTGGATGGCCGGATCGGCGTTGAGAGTCTCCACGACGGCGAGGAGTTCGCTCTGGGTGG
>CAIQDO010000173.1 GCA_903870555.1 uncultured Caulobacteraceae bacterium | reverse complement strand
TGGGCCGGCGTGGCCGCGATCGTTGTCGCCCTCTACGCGGCCCTGGGCTTCTGGGCGGCCCCGACGCTGATCCGCACGATCGTCATCGGTCAGGTCCGGACGCTCTATCACCGTACGGCCCGTCTCGACGCGGTGCGCGTCAACCCCTTCGCCCTGACCCTGGAGGCCCGAGGCTTCAGCCTGCCCGACGCCGACGGCTCACCGATGATCGCCTTCGACCGGCTGTCGGTGCGCGTCGCGGCGAGCTCCCTGTGGCGGGGCGAGCTCACCCTCAAGGATGTCACACTAAACGCCCCCCAGCTCCACGTTGTGCAGCGGGCCGACGGCCATCTCAACCTGGCCGATCTGGCGCTTCCCCCTGACAGGTCCTCCAGCCGCCTGCCCGACGTGGTCGTCGACCACTTCGCCTTGCGCAGCGGCCGGATCGCCCTGGCCAGGCTCGGCCGCGACGGCGCCTTCGCCAAGACCCTGTCGCCGGTGGCCTTCACCCTCGATCACTTCAGCCTGAACCGGGGCCGCGCCGCCTACGCCCTGTCGGCGGTCACCGACAGCGGCGAGCGCCTGTCCGCCCGGGGACGGTTCGACCCGGGCCGGCTGGACTCCGACGGCGTGTTCGCTATCGCCGGCCTGAAGGTCGCGCCCCTGACGGCCCTGGCCGGAAACGCCATCCCCTGCGACATCGTCGGGGGTGCGCTCGACATCTCCGGCGCCTACCGCTTTTCCGCCAAGGGGCCGGCGCCGAGGCTGGTCGTCGACAATGGCGCCGCGCGCCTGATCGACGTCGCCCTGCGCGCCCGGGGCGAGGGCGCCGACTGGGTGAGCCTCCCGAGCCTGACGGTGTCCGGCGCCCATATCGACACCGCCGCCCACGCCGTCCGCCTCGGTCCGGTGATCCTGGCCGGTCCGGCGGTCACCGCCTGGCGGGAGCGGGATGGGACGCTGAACCTGACCCGGCTCGCCGGTCCGCCCAAGCCGACGGGCGTCCCGGCGCCGGCTTCCGCCAAGGTCGATCCAGGCCCGGCCTGGACGCTCGCCGCCCCCGACATCCGTATTGCCGGTGGAAGGATCGCCTTTGAGGAGCGGTCGGCCGCCACGCCGGTCCGGCTAACCGTCTCGCCACTGGATTTGGCGGTTACCGGCCTGGCCTGGCCCCTGGCGGGACCGATCGGGATCGAGACCCATGCCGGCCTCGACGGCGGCGGCCAGATCGGCGCGAAGGGCCAGGTGGCCTTGGCGACGGACGGGCCGGCCGCCGACCTGGATGTCCATATCAGCGACATCGGACTCGCGCGCTTCCAGCCCTATGTCGAGCCGGTTTCGGGCGTGCGCGTCCTGGCCGGCGCCCTGTCGAGCCAGGGCCATCTGACGTTCGCGGACAAGACTGGCGCGCGGTTCAAAGGCGCCGTTGAGATCGCCGGTCTGCACACTGTCGACCGTGTCCTGCGTCAGGACTTCGTCAACTGGCGCTCGCTTCGCCTGGATGGGGTCGACGCCGCCAGCCGGCCGATGGCGGTGCGGATCGCCCTGATCACCGCGCGCGAGCCGTACGCCCGCGTCGTCGTCGAACCCAATTCGATGCTCAACGTCCAGACGGTGATGAACCCCAACGCTGGGGCCAGCCCCAAGCCGGCGCCCCCGCCGGCCCGCCCTGCGCCTCGGGGACGCCGCCGCGTCGCGCCGCCGCCGAAATCCGCCATCGCCCCGGACGGCGGCCTGCCGGTTGAGATCAAACGGGTGAAGGTGATCGATGGGCGGATGGACTTCTCCGACCTGACTCTGACGCCCAATTTTTCGACGGGGATCGTCGCCCTGAACGGAACGGTCACCGGCCTCTCTGGCCGCCAGGACACCCGCGCCGTGGTCGACCTCGCCGGCCAGGTCGACCGCTACGCGCCGCTGAAGATCGCCGGCCAGATCAACCCCTTCGCCGCCGAGACCTTCACCGACGTGACGATGGACTTCCGCAACATGGAGATGACCACCTTCTCGCCCTACGCCGGCAAGTTCGCCGGCTATCGCATCGAGAAGGGCAAGCTCAACCTCGCCCTGCGCTACGTCATCCAGGATCAGGCTCTGCACGCCACCCACAAGGTGGTGATCAACCAGCTGCGGTTGGGCGAGCGGGTCGACAGCGCCCAGGCGGTGAAGCTGCCGGTGAAGCTGATCGTCAGCCTGCTGAAGGACAAGAACGGGGTGATCGACATTCCCGTCACCCTCGATGGACGCCTGGACGATCCCCATTTCGAGGTCTGGCCGGTGATCTGGAAGGTGGTCGACAACCTGTTCGGCAAGATCGCCGCCGCGCCGTTCGACCTGTTGGGCAAGCTGGTCGGTCGGGGCGAGGAGCTGCAATATGTCGACTTCACGCCCGGCGGGACGGATCTGGACCCCGCCGCCCGCGAGAAACTGACGGCCCTGGCCAAGGCCCTGGTCGAGCGGCCCGTGCTCAACCTCGACATCCCCATGGCCATCGATCCCCGCCTTGATGGTCCGGCCCTGGCCGACGCCCGCTTCAATGCCGATGTCGCCGAGGCGACCGCCGCCCTGGCCGCCGTCCCGCCGCCGCGTTCCCGCGGCCTGCGCCTCGGCCCCCGTCCGCCGCCGCCGCGCTTCGACCCGGCCGAGCCGGCGACGCGCCGCGCCATCCTTGAGACGCTCTACCGACGCGAGACCGGCGCGGCGCCCGTTCTGCCGCCCGCGCCGCCGCCCGCGGCCGGCGTCCCCAAGACCGTCGCCAAGGCCCAGGCCGACCGCGCCGCCGCCGACTGGCTGGAGGCGCGCCTGCGCGCCCGCGTCGTGGTCACCGAAGCCGAGTTCCGCGCCCTCGGCCGCGCCCGCGCCGAGGCCGCCCAGGCGGCGGTGCTGGCCGCCGGCGGCGTCGATCCCTCGCGCGTGTTCATTGTCACGGCGCCCCCGGCCGATGGGGCGAAGGTGCGGATGAAGCTGGCGCTGGACTAAGGCGGGCGCGCGCGGCCTCAGGCCGCCGTCCAGCCGCCGTCGATCGACAGGTTGGCGCCGGTGATCTGCTTGGCGGCGTCGGAGCACAGGAACACCACGAAGGCGGCCACCTCCTCGGGGGTGACGAACGATTTGGTCGGCTGGGCCGGCAGCAGGACGTCGTTGATCACCTGCTCGCGGGTCAGGCCGCGGGCCTTCATGGTTTCGGGGATCTGGTTCTCGACCAGCGGCGTCCAGACATAGCCCGGGCTGATGCAGTTGACCGTGATCCCATGGGTGGCCGTTTCCAGGGCGACGGTCTTGCTCAGGCCGTCGATGGCGTGCTTGGCGGCGACGTAGGCGCCCTTGAACGGCGAGGCGACCTTGGAGTGGGCCGAGGCGGTGGAGACGATCCGGCCCCAGCCGCGCGCCTTCATCCCCGGCACAGACGCGCGCATGGCGTGAAAGACCGCCGACAGGTTGATGGCGATGATCTGGTCCCATTTCTCGATCGGGAAGTCCTCGATCGGCGAGACGAACTGGATGCCGGCGTTGTTGACCAGGATGTCCACGCCGCCGAAGGCCGCCTCGGCCTCGGCGATCATGCCGGCGATCTGGTCGGGTTTGGTCATGTCGGCCGGCGAGTGGATCGCCTTGACCCCGAACTCCGCCTCGATGCCCGCCCGCTCCTTTTCGATGTCCTCGGGCTTGCCGAAGCCGTTGATCATCACATTTGCCCCCTCTTTGGCCAGGGCGCGGGCGATGGCCAGGCCGATGCCACTGGTCGAGCCGGTGACCACGGCGGCGCGGTTGGAGAGGGTCATGAGACGTCCTTCAGGGTGAGATCGGCGGCGGTCTATCAGGGTGCGACGGACTCAGACATCCCCCCAGCGACGCCCCCTCCGTCTCGCGCTTCGCGCGATCCACCTCCCCCGCGCTTCGCGCAAGGGAGGATTTCCGAATTGCAATCCTCCCCCGAGACTCGGGGGAGGTGGCCGCCCGAAGGGCGGTCGGAGGGGGCGAACCCCGTCGGCAGACGCCCCTACCGCGCCTTCTCCTTCTCCAGGTCCGGCGTGTGGCCGCCGGTGGTGGCGGTCTGGGCGCGCATGGTTTCCTGAAGGGCGGCGGCGGCGCCCTCGTGGCTCATGATCTTCTGCATCACCGCCGCCCCGGCGCGCTCGAACGACTCGCGGTGGTCGATGACGTATTGCCGCGAGATCCGGTAGTCCTCCAGCAGGCCGTTGACCTCCGGGATGACATAGCGGGCGACCAGGTCCCAGCTCTTCAGGGTGTTCTCACGGTTGGCCCAGTCGTGGGCGAAGCCGATCACCGTGCCGAAGCCGCCGCTCAGTTCCATCAACCTGCGGATCGAGGCGACCAGGTCGTCCGGCGTGCCGATGACGCTGACCGCCCCGTCGGTGAAGGCGGTCAGGTCGACCGCCTCGTCCGGCGACTTGAACTCCACGGCGCCCGGCCGCATCAGGGTGCCGACATTGTATTCGTTGTGCCAGCGCATCAGGCCTTCGCCGGCCTCGGCGCGAGCCTGCTCCCGGGTCTCGGCGATGTGCCAGGTCAGCACCACGCGCCAGTTCTTGCGGTCGACGGCGACGCCGTGCTTGGCCGCCGACTGTTCGGCGAAACCCCACTGGGTGGGCAGGGCCAGCAGGCCGGCGCTGGACATCGAGCCGATCGACAGCACGCCGGCGCCGTACTTGCCGGCCAGGGTCATGCCCGAGGGGCTGATCTGGGAGGCGACGGCGAAGGGCATGTCCTCCTGCAGCGGGCGCAGCTGCAGGCGGGCGTCGCGCAGGGTGAACCACTCGCTCTCGTGGGTGACGCGCTCGCCGGCGAACAGCCGCTTGATTACGCCGATGGCCTCGTCCTGCCGGTCGCGCTGCACCATCGGGTCGATGCCAAGCACATAGGCGTCGGACGGCAGGGCCCCGGGACCCGAGCCGAAGATCACCCGGCCGCGGCTCTGGTGGTCGAGCTGGACCAGCCGCTGGGCGACGTTGAAGGGGTGGTGATAGGGCAGGGAGATCACCCCCGTGCCCAGCTTGATGGTGTGGGTGTGCTCGGCCGCCGCGGCCAGGAACAGCTCCGGCGAGGCGATCACCTCCCAGCCGGTGGAGTGGTGCTCGCCGCACCAGAACTCGTCGTAGCCCAACTCGTCCAGCCGCTTGGCGAAGGCGATGTCGTTGCGAAACTGCAGCATCGGCGCTTCGCCGATCGGGTGGTGCGGGGCGAGAAAGGCGCCGAACTTCATGCGGGACATAGGGGTGCTCCTCCGGGGCGCGTCTTGGCGCGCCCGTGTTTTCACCGATAGATCAAATGTAACTGCGTCTCACAATGGCGCCGTGGCGTCACCGACGGCGATCTCGAAGTCGAGGGCATGGTCGCCGGGTCCGATGAGGTAGCGCGCCAGCGTATCGGGACCGCAGCTGCCCGTTCCGAGCCCCCGCTGCCCGACATCGAGGTTGACGATCACCTCGGCGCGCGGCGTCAGGTCGGTGGTGTGCCGGGCGGCGAACAGGTCGTGTGGCGTGAAGCGGGTCGCCGAACCCTCGCAGGGCGCCGAAGGGGTGAAGCGGACGGCGGCGGCGTCGCCGGTCAGTTCGATCCAGCGCAGGGCGGTCTTGTTGCCGTGCTCCTGGGGCAGGACATAGGGCACATACTGCCCGCTCACCGTCCCTGACCATCGGCCGACGGTGGCGGCGCGCCGGCGGTCGGAATAGGTCTCGAACGGCCCTGGGCCGAACCATTCCAGCGCCTCGAAATCGTCCGGCAGGGTCAGGGTGACGCCCAGCCGCGGCAGATCCTTCAGGGCGGCGTCGACCCGAAACCGGTTGCGCACCGCCAGCCGCCCGTCCCGGGTGAGGTCATAGGCGTGGGTGTGGATCACCGCCTCTTCGGCCGCGGCGCAGCCGACGACCTGGGTGACGGTGATCGTCGCGCCATCCGGAGTCTGTTCGACCGCCAGCGTCGCGGGATGGAACACGAGGTCGTTCAGCCCGGCCTCCAGCCACCGGCCGAGGCCCTTTCGCCTCTGGCCCGTCCAGCCCTTGATGCCGTCGTTGTCGGTGGCGCCCCGCCAAAGTTGCAGTCGGGGACCGGCGGCCAAGATCGGGTGATTGCGCCACGACAATCGGGCGAGCCCACCCCCGGCGGCGGAAAATTCCGCCTCAAGTCCGGCAACGCTGACCCTGACGCCGTCCGCCGTCTCCATAGTCTCGACGGGAAGCCCGGTCCCGCCGGCGTCCCGCCGGCCCTCGACCTGATGGCTGGCGAGATGCTCCAGGTCCAGCTGAACGATCGCGACCTCATGGCCCGCGGGCGCCCAGGGGGTCGCCTTGGACAGACTGAAGCGAACGGTCAGAAACGCCTCGCCTGGAGAGCGTTCGGGCAGCGGCAGTGTCACGACATCGCTCTTCCCCGGCGCAATCGGCAAGGCGGGCAGCTCGCCGCCCGCCACCGCCACGCCGTCGACCTCCAGCACCCAGGACGCCGTCAGATCGCCCAGGCTGGTGAAGTCGCGCTTGTTGCGGATGCGCAGACGACCGGCCGCCTCATCGTCCCAGGTCACGGCAACCGGCTGGGCGAGCGCCTTGAATTCCCAAAGCCCCGGATGGGGAACGCGGTCGGCGCCGATGATGCCATCGCAGCAGAAGTTGACGTCGTTGGGCGTGTCGCCGAAGTCGCCGCCATAGGCCATGTAGGGCCGGCCGTCGGCCGTGTGCTGGAGGATGCCGTGGTCGGCCCATTCCCAGATGAAGCCGCCCTGCAGGCCGGGGTTGGCCTCGAAGGCGTCCCAGTAGTCGGCCAGGGAGCCGTTGGAATTGCCCATGGCGTGGGAATATTCGCACAGGATCATCGGCCGGCGGTCGTCGGGATCGTCGGCTTCCGCCCAGGCGACCAGGGACTCGATGCTCGGATACATCGGGCAGATCAGGTCGCTGACGCTCTTGCCGGCGCCGGGAACCGGCAGGCCGGGGGTGAAGCCGGAATGCAGCGCCTTGTCCCAGCCCCACACCGCCCCCTCGTAGTGCAGCACCCGCGACGGATCGCGGCGGCGGATCCAGCCGGCCATGGCGTCGTGGTTAGGTCCGTAGCCGCTCTCATTTCCCAGCGACCAGGCGATCACGCTGGGATGGTTCTTGTCGCGCTCGACCATCCGCAGGCCGCGTTCCAGGAACTGCGCAGCGTAGCGCGGGTCGCGGCACAGCTGATGCAGATAGGCGTGGGCTTCGACATTGGCCTCGTCGACCAGATAAAGCCCGTACTCGTCGCACAAATCGTACCAAGCCTCCGCGTTGGGATAGTGCGAGGTGCGCACGGCGTTCACATTGAACCGCTTCATCAGCAGGATGTCAGCGATCATGTCGTCGCGGGTGATGGCCTTGCCGCGCACCGGATGGTGCTCGTGGCGGTTCATGCCGGCGATGCGCACCGCCTTGCCGTTGATCAGCAGCGCCCGGTCGCCCAGCCGCACCGAGCGGAAGCCGACCCGGCATGAGGTGGCCTCGACCGCGGGGCCGTCGCCGTCGTGCAGCGACACGACCAGGGTGTAGAGCGCCGGGCTCTCGCTCGACCAGGCGGCCGGAGCGGCGAGGTCCGCCGTCAGCGTCACCTCGTTGAGGGGGCCGTAGTAGGGATTGTGGGTCGCCGGATCGGCCCGCACGGCCTTCGATAGCGGGGCATCAAGCACCGGCCGACCGGCGGTGTCGAACAGCTGGGCGCTGACCCGCCAGCCGTCGCGCGGAACGCCGGCGAAGCCGAGCCGCGCCGTCACCGTCAGCCGACCGTCGACCAGGTTGTCCTGCAGTTCGGCCAGGGCGAAGACGTCGTCGATCCAGGTCTGGCCGGTGGCGTAGAGGAACACTTCCCGATGGATGCCCCCCATCCACCACTGGTCCTGGTCCTCGATGAAGGAGGCGTCCGACCACTTGACCACAGCGCAGCACAGCAGGGCCTGTTCGCCCGGCGTAACGAAGGCCGTCAGGTCGAACTCCTGCGGCAGGCGGCTGTCCTTGCCCAGGCCCACCGGCGCGCCATTGACCCAGACATGCAGTACACTCTCTGCCCCGCCGACATGCAGCACGATCCGGCGCCCCGACCAGTCGGCCGGAACGTCGATCCAGGTGCGGTAGAGCCCGGTGGGATTGTCGGCGGGAACGTTCGGCGGGGCGTCGCCGAAGGGCATCTGGACGTTGGTGTAGTGCGGCTTGTCGTATCCGTGCATCGTCCAGTTGGACGGAACGGGCAGGACGCCCCAGCCGCTGTCGTCCAAACCGAGGTCCGGGAAATCGGCCTCGATCGCCTCGGGACGCGGCGCCAGACGAAACCGCCAGTCGCCGTTCAGGCTCCGGAACCAGGGCGAGAGCTCGCGGTCGAGGGATCGGGCGGTTTCGACGTCAGGAAACGGATAGAGCGTGGCCCGCGCGGGCAGGCGGCCGAGACCGGCCAGTTCCGGCTGCACCCAGCTTCGCGTCGGTCCCTCGCCCAGCAGGTCCATCAGCCATTTCCCCAAATCACGTCTTTCCGAGAACCCTAGCGCATAGCCGCTCGTCACGCGCGTCGCCAGCCGCGCCTTGAGACTGGCTCGCGACTGGAAATCCCGGCAAAGAGGGACGCCCGGTGCGTCGAGCGCCGTTTTCCGAAAGGATTTCCGCCGCGTGACCCGACTGCTGATCTACGCCCCCTCCCACGACGCCATTGCCGACGAGATCGCGGCCAGGGCGCCGGGGCTCGAACTCCTGGCGCTCGACGACGCCGGGGTCATCACCCTGCGCGGCCAAGCGGTGGCGACCGAGGACGTCCGGGCCGACATCGCCTGGCTCGACCAGGGACTGTTCCAGAGCAAGGCGACCGGGGCCTTCCTGCGGGCGATGTTCGCCTCGCCGGACCTCACCTGGGTGCAGAGCGCCGCCGCCGGCTTCGACAACCCGCTGTTCAAGTCGATCGTCGCCAAGGGCGTGTGTCTGACCACCAGCCACGGACAGGCGGTGGGCATGGCCGACTATGTGCTGTGGGGCGTGCTCGACGCCTTCCAGAACGGCCTCGACCGGCGGGCCGATCAGCTCGCCCACGTCTGGAAGCCCCGGCCGTTCCGCGAGATCAATGGCTCCCACTGGCTGATCGTCGGTTTCGGAGCCATCGGCCAGGCGGTGGCGACGCGCGCCCGGGGCTTCGGCGCCGTGATCACCGGCGTCCGCCGCGACCAGAGTCCCCATCCCCTGGCCGACCGCATCGCCGCCCAGGCGGACCTGTCCGCCCTGGCGCCCGAGGCCGATGTGGTGGTGCTCTCCCTGCCGCTCAGCGTCACCACCCGCCACCTGGCGGACGCGGCCTTTTTCGCGGCGATGAAGCCGGGATCGGTATTGGTCAATGTCGGGCGCGGCGGCCTGGTCGACGAGACCGCCCTGTTGGCGGCGCTGGACGCCGGGGCGCCGGCTCATGCGGTGCTTGACGTGTTCGAGACCGAGCCCCTGCCGGCCGACAGCCCGTTGTGGGACCATCCCCGGGTGCGGCAGACGCCTCACTCGTCCGGGATGACCGGCGCGCAGAACGGTCGCAACGCCGCGCTGTTCCTCGACAATCTCGGGCGGTTCGTCGCCGGCCAGACCTTGCTCAACCTCGCCGATCCGAAGGACGTGCTGGCCGAGTGATCCTGCCTGACGTCGATATGCTCGGGCGTTTCGCGTATGGCTATCCACGCCTCGCAAATCGCGAGGGGAGTAGAGTCGATGAGTCCGATCGCGTGGCTGCGGCGTGAAGTTCGCTATCTGACAGGCCTGATCCGGACCCTGCTGCGTGTGCGCACGATCGCCCCGGGCTCGCCCCACCTGATCTGCGACGACCTTGAGGCGGCGGCCGACCGGTGGCGGGAACGCACCGCCATCCGCTTCGAGGGCGCGGCCCTGACCTATGGCGAGATGGACGCCCTGGCCAACCGTTTCGCCCATTGGGCCCTGGCGCAGGACCTGAAGCCCGGCGATGCGGTCGCGGTGTTCCTGCCCAACCGCCTGGACTACCTGCCGCTGTGGTGGGGCCTGACCAAGGTCGGGGTGGTCGCCGCCCTGATCAACAACCAGCTGGCCGGCGCGGCCCTGGCCCATTGCCTGGAGGAATCTCACGCGAGCCACGCCGTCACCGATGACGCCACCGCTGGCGCCTTCGCCGAGGCCTACGCCGCCCACGCCCCCGGGCTGACCCGGCCGATGCGGCAGTGGACCCTGGGCTCGGCCCATCCCGATGCGACCGACCTGACCGCCGACCTCGCCACGCGCGGCGGCGACCGACCGCCCCGCGGCCTCCGCAAGGATCTTCGCGCCCGCGATACCGCCCTGCTGATCTACACCAGCGGCACCACCGGCCTGCCCAAGGCCGCCAGGATCACTCATGTCCGCGCGGGTCTCTATATGCGCGGCTTCGCCGGGGCCACCGGCGCCCGGCCCTCCGACCGGATCTATGTCACCCTGCCGATGTACCACGCCACCGGCGGCCTTTGCGCCATGGGCGCGGCCCTGCTCAACGGCGCGTCGGTCAATCTGCGGGTCGGCTTTTCGGCCAGCCGGTTCTGGGACGACGTGCGCGACGGCGAGGCGACGATGTTCGTCTACATCGGCGAACTGTGCCGCTATCTGGCCAACCAGCCGGCGGGTCCGCTGGACGGGACCCATCGCCTGCGCCAGGCCTTCGGCAACGGCCTGGCCCGCGATGTCTGGGCGACCCTGGAGGAGCGGTTCGCCGTGCCCCGGATCCTGGAGTTCTACGGCGCCACCGAGGGCAATGTCTCCCTGTTCAACTTCGACGGCAAACGCGGCGCCCTCGGTCGGGTCGCGCCCTACCTCAAGAGTCTGTTCAAGGTCGAACTCGTCCGGTTCGACGCCGACGCCCAGGCCCCCGCGCGGGGACCGGACGGCTTCTGTACGCCGGTCGCGCCTGACGAGGTCGGGGAATGCGTCGGCGTCATCGCCAGCGGCGCCCGCACCGAATACGCCGGCTACGTCAACCGGATCGACAGCGACAAGAAGGTGCTCGAGGACGCCTTCCGGCGGGGCGACCGCTGGTTCCTCACCGGCGATCTGATGACGCGGGACCGGGACGGCTATTTCTACTTCGTCGACCGGGTCGGCGACACCTTCCGTTGGAAGGGCGAGAACGTCTCCACCCGCGAGGTCGCCGACGTGCTGCTGACCGCGCCCGGCGTCAAGGAGGCCATCGTCTATGGCGTGGCCGTGCCCGCGCAGGATGGCCGAGCGGGGATGGCGGCCCTGGTGGTGGAGGACGGTTTCGACCCCGCCGCCCTGCGGACGCGGGTGGAGTCGGGCCTGCCGACCTACGCCCAGCCTTTGTTCCTTCGCCTGACCGACGCCCTTGAAGTGACCGGCACCTTCAAGCCGCGCAAGATCGACCTGACCGAGGAAGGCTTCGATCCGGCCAGGGTGCGGGACCGACTCTATTTCCACGACCGCGATGGCGGCTACGTGCCGATGACGACCGACCTGTCCGCCCGGATCGCCGCCGGCGCCGTCCGGTTCTGAACGGCCCGCCGGATCAGGTCTTTGTCCAGACCTCGGGCAGCTTCCGCGCCAGCCACTGGGCGAGAGCCGCATTGACCTGGATGGGTTTCTCCTGCGCCATCCAGTGGCCCGACTCGACGACGGCCTCTGTCAGGTCGGCGCAGTGGGCGCGCATCGGCTCGGCCAGGCGGGAGTCCAGGGTCTCGCAGACGGTGTCGTAGGCCGCGTGCAGGAACAGCACCGGCATTTCCAGACGCGTCTTGTCGCCCGCTTGGGCGGCGTAGGCCATGTTGGCCGCGCCATTCATGTACCAGCTGTCCGGTCCGAAGAAGCCGTTGCGGGTCAGGGCGGCGGTGTAGGCGTGCTCGTCCGCCTCGGTCAGCACGCTCTCGTCCCGCGGGACGTTTGGCGCGGCCTGGCCCGGGCCGAACCAGCCGCCGTTGGCGCGGACATAGGCGGTCATCGCCGGCTGGCCTTTCCCGGCCGGTCCGCCCGCGCGGAACATCGCCCGCACCGAGGCGCCGACGTCGGCCTCGAAGGCCTGGTGCGCGGCGGCGAAGTTCTCGCGGTAGAACAGCATGTAGTCCCACTGGGCGGCGGGAAACTGGTCTTCCGGATAGACCGACCGGTCGGCCAGGGGGATGATCGCCTCGGGCGCGAAGCCCTGGGGAATATAGGGCACGCAAAGGGTGGCTACGCCGTGGCAGCGGTCGGGATGCTGCTGGGCCAGACTCCACACCACAGGCGCACCCCAATCGTGCCCGACCCAGACGGCCTTTTCGGCGCCCAGGGAATCGAGCAGCTCAATCATGTCGGCGACGATATGTTCCTGGGCGTAGTCCTCGTGCCGCCGGTAGACGGTCGATCGGCCATAACCGCGCATGTCGGGGGCGATGGCGCGGAAGCCCAGTCCGGCGAACATCGGCAGCTGATGGCGCCAGGAGATCGACAGCTCCGGCCAGCCGTGGACGAAGATGATCGGCGTTGCTTCAGCCGCGCCGCAGGACAGATAGGCCGTCGTGTGCCGGTCGGTTTTGGCGATGTTGTCGAGGACGGGGTGGGTCATGCCGCTTCGCTAACCTCGGCGAGCCCGAGCGCGCGGGCCCGGTAGGCGGGAGTGAACACCTCGGCCGGCAGGGCTTCGGGACCGCTCATCGGGGCCATGCCGTGCGCGCGCAGGCTCGGGTCGGCCGCCGCCCGCAGATGATAGTCGTGGCGGCGGTCGCGCGCGGCGTCGCCGAATTCCGAGTCCAGCACCGACGTCAGGCTGGCCACGAACCGCAGCCGGCGCATCCGCTCACGGCGTTCCTCGGCGTAGGGGGCGAACAGGGCCGGCGACCAGTCTTTGCTCGACAGCAGCAGGTCGGAAACGAGGCGCACGTCCCGATAGGTGACCGACAGGCCCTGGCCGAGGATCGGGTCGTTCCAACCGGCCGCGTCGCCGACCAGCACCGCCCCCGCGGCAAAGGGCTCGTCCGTCCAGGCGTCGTTGTTGAAATAGGCCCGCAACGGGCCGGCCGGGGTGGCGTCGGCGATGAAGTGGTTGTCCGGGCTGCAGGTCACGCGGAACGCTTCCAGGAACCGCCGCGCGCCGTCCGGGCCGGCGAAACGCGAGCGGTCGGCGATGGCGTAGCCGCCATAGACCCGGACCCGGCCGTCGCCCTGCGGAAAGGTCAGGAAGTTGAAGTCGCCTTCGACGCCGATGGCCTGGGTGGCGGCGTCCCAGCCGCTGGCGTTCTCGATCAGCAACCCGGCGAACATGTGATGCGGCTTGTCTTCGTGCAGCACGATGCCGGCCGCCTCGCGCACCATCGACGTGCGCGCGTCGGCCCCGACCAGCAGCCGCCCGCCGACCGTATGCGAAACGCCGTCGCGATCGGTGAAGGTCGCCCCCGGCGCGGCGCCGAAGGTGACGGCAGTGACGTCGACGCCGCGATGCACGGTCGCTCCGGCCGCGGCCGCGGCCTCGATCAGGGTCTGACAGTGCGTGGGATGGCCAAGGCTCAACGGACCGGGAATCCCCGGCACGAAGATCGACAGCGGCAGGGCGGCGGCCTCGGCCACGGCTGGGGCCAGAGTCTCGTCATAGGTGATGTGGCGCTCGACGTGGTGGCCGCCGGCGGCCATCAGCAGGTCGTAGAGCCCGAGCCGGCGGGTCTCGGCCACGCCCCAGGGCGCGATCCACTCGCCGCGGACATGGTCCTCGAAGGCCTCGGACTTTTCGAGCACCAGCACCGACCGGCCCGCGCGCGCCATCACCGTCGCCAGCGCCGAGCCGCCTATGCCGCCGCCGACGATCACCAGATCATAGGTTTCCATGGCCGTTTTCCACCTTGCGTTATCGGTGAGACTGAAGACGGTTTGCGGCGTCGCGGCAAGCGGGGGAAACGAACGATGGATCTGGGAATCGCCGGCCGCGTGGCCATCTGCGCCGGGGCCAGCCGGGGAATGGGCAAGGCCAGCGCCCTGGCCCTGGCGCGCGAGGGGGTAAACATCGTCCTGTCCGCCCGTGGCGAAGCCAGGCTCAGGGACGCCGCCGAATCCATCGCAGGCGCGACCGGCGTCAACGTGGCTCCCGTGGTTGCCGATCATTCGACACCCGAGGGCCGCGCCGCGCTCCAGGCCGCCTGTCCGGCGCCCGACATCCTGGTGATCACCTGTTCGCCGCCCGCCGTCACGCCGCACTTCCGCGACATCGCCGTGGCCGACTGGCAGGCGTCGCTCGATACGTCGTTTCTCGCGCCGGTCGAGCTGATGCGCCTGTTTCTGGACGGCATGGTCGAACGACGCTTCGGACGGATCGTCAACATCGCCACCGTCGCCGCCAAGCTGCCCAGCGTGCCGCGCCTGCTGTCGGGGCCGTCGCGATCGGCGCTTCACAACTACGCGGTGGCCGTTTCCAAGGCGGTGGCCAAGGACAATGTCATTATCAACACCCTGCTGCCGGGCATGTTCCTGACCGAGACCCTTGTCGAGCGCCTGACCGCCGACGCCGCCGCCAAGGGCGTTACCTACGAGGATGAGCGCGACCGCTTTGTTGGCCGCTTCCGCATTCCCGCCGGCAAGTTCGGCGATCCGGAGGACGTCGGCGCTGTCACGGCCCTGCTGTGCAGTCGCTTCGCCAGCTATGTGGTCGGGCAGAGCCTGGTGCTGGATGGGGGGCTGGTGAACGGGTTGTTCTGATGCCGACAAAAATCGCGCACAAAGCACTTTACAACACAAAGTGGTCTGCGTATGTTGGCTTCACCAACAAGGAGCCTTCCCATGACCGACCTTCAGACGCTTCAGGACGACATCTCCTTCCTCAAGGGGCTCGCCATCGAGGGCCGCTCGCCATCGGTGATGGGCGGCGCGATGCTGGTGGCGGCCGGCTCGGCCTATGGCGTCGCCAGCCTGGGCCACTGGGCGATCGTTTCCGGCGCAGCGCCGGTTCCGACGCCGTGGATCCTGCCGATCCTGTGGACGAGCGCCACCGTCGGCTTCCTCGCCGCGGTGACGGTGATCAAACGGCGGTTCCGCGACGCCGCGCCAGCCAACGGCTCGGGCCGCGCCTCGGCCATGGCCTGGCAGGGCGTCGGCTGGGCGATCTTCACCCTGGCCGCCTGCATGGCCATTGTCGCGTGGCAGACCCACAGCGACGCGCCGCTGCGGATGTTCCCATCGATCATTCTCGCCCTCTACGGCATGGCCTGGTCGGTGGCGGCGGCCGTCTCGAAGGTGCGCTGGACGGGCCTCGCCGCGGTCGGCTCCTTCGCCGCGGCGATCCTGGCCGCCCTCTTCAGCGGTTCGCCGGCCAGTTTCCTGCTGTTCGCCGCCGCCCTCGTCGCCCTCGCCATCGTTCCGGGCCTGGCCATGATCCGCCAGGGCCGGGCGGCCTCGTGAGCGCGGCCGAGATGGACGGCTTCGATATCGACGGTATCGACGAGGTCATTCACGGCCGGCTGCGCCTGGGGGTGATGGCCTACCTCGCCGGCCGCGACAGCGCCGACTTCAACGACCTGAAGGCCAGGCTGAAGGCCACCGACGGCAACCTCTCGGCCCACCTGCGCAAACTCGAGGAGGCCGGCTACGTCGCCATCGACAAGAGCTTCGTCGACCGCAAGTCCCTGACCCGCGTGCGCCTGACCGCCAGCGGCCGGGACGCCTTCATCGCCTACCTCGACGCCATGGGCCGCCTGGTCGGCGAAGCCCGCGCCGCCGAGGCCTGATCAGGGTGAATCGTCAGACCCTAGAGCGGCGTGCGTGATTCAAGACTCACGCTCGCCGGTCTAGGTTTTGTCGCTAAAATGTCTGACCCACAATCTTATGGCTGAGATGAGCACGAAGCCGAGGAAACTGCTGGCGGTTTTGTCGTAACGGGTGGCAAGCCTCCGGCTATGCTTCAGCTTTGAGAAGCACCGCTCAACGAGGTTGCGCAGAGCGTAGATGTTGCCGTCGATGACGGGCTGAACCTTTCGGTTGCGCTTGGCGGGGATGACAGCGGCAACGCCCCTGTCCTTCAGATCCGCCAGTATCGTGTCCGCATCCGTAGCCCTTGTCAGCCAGCATGACGCAGGGAGCGGGTCCTGTCTCCGCCATGAGCGGCGCGAAACCTTTGACGTCATTGACTTGGCCGCCGGTGAGAACAACGGCGACCGGCAGACCCAAGCCATTGGATCTCAAGTGGATTTTTGTCGAGAGGCCACCGCGAGAGCGGCCAAGACCTTGGTCTGGACCCCCTTTTTTGCGCCCGCGGAGTGCCGGTGGGCGCGGATCACAGTGCTGTCGATCATCTGAACGCTATCCTGGCCCATCCGTGACTCGTTCATCGCTTCCAGGATCAAGTCGAAAACTCCCGACACCGCCCATCGACGGAACTGTCGGTGAACGGTTCGGAAGTCTCCAAGGGACTGAGGCAAGTCGCGCCAAGGCGCCCCCGTGCGACAAATCCAGAAAATCCCGTCGAGAGTGCGTCGGTGGTCTTTTGCTGGCCGGCCCTTCGAGGGTACGCTCGGTAGCACGAACGGTCGGAAGATCTCCCACTCGTCGTCCGACATCAGACCGCGAATCAAAGCTGCTCTCCTCCAAAGAGCAGCCTTGAATCAGACGTTTAGGCCGGAAGGAATCCCTCGCGGGATTTTGGCGACAGAACCTAGCCAAGGAGCCTGGGGTCGAAGCGAAAGGCCTCGTTCCCGATCAGGCGAACCGAAGCCATTCCGGCATGGCGCACATTGATCAGCGCATTTCGTTCCTGGGGTACAACCACGCTTGGAACCAGGAGGGCCAAGGCCGCGCCGCGAACCAGAAAGTCATCGCCGACGGCCAGGCAGTCGTCCGCGTCGGCGGGCGACTGCTCGAGCCGCTCGAACGCCGCGTCGTCGGGGATCTCGATGGCCAGCATCCTGTAGTCGCTGGGCATCAAATCCGCTGGCAGGTCGAGGTGGACGAGCACTTCCAGCACCGCAAGGCTCGGGCTTGCGGCGGCATAGATCATTGACCGCCCAGGCGAGTTCCACCGACCGCCGAACAGCCGGGCGCCTTCCCCGTCAAGGGCCGTAAAGGCCGCCTTGGCCAGCCGATGGAAGATCACGCGGCCAGGCCGTGCCCGATCCGCCCGAGCAAGGTTTCGACGCTTCGCGCGCCCAGGTCGGTGTCGGCCATGGAAAGCGGTGTCTGTCCGTCCAACACGCGGTTCTCGCGGCCGAGCCACCGTAGCGCCTTTGCGGACTCGCCGAAGGTTTCCTCGGCGGCGACAACCAGCCGCACCAACCGCAAAAGACGATCGGACTCCGCTGGGTCCAAGGTCTGGCCGGTCTGATGCCGGCGCTTGAACGTGCGCCGCGGGACGACATGGCGCTCGATCGAATTGAAGCCCAGATGGGACGCTGTCAGGAAATGTTCGACAGCCTCGGTCGGAACGCCACGGCGCACCATGCGCACGAGATCCAGATCGTTGTGTAGCGGTCCCGTGAGCCGCTCCCCGCCCAGCATCGCCTGGATCCTTGCGACCGCGGCCATGGATGCCTCCTGCAAAATGCCGGTACTATGTCGGCGTTTGGTAAGATAGGCGGATACCGGCGATCCACAAGGCCTGATCCGGCCGGCGATCCGGCTCGGGGAATCGGGGACCGGCGGATCAAACGCCACGGCCTCCTCTCTGCGTGGGCTGGCGATCGGCCCGGACTTCGGACCTGCGGCCAGGCGTCGGACCGTAGTCCCCGCCCTGTCCGACCCCGTGCGTTCCGGCCCCGTGCGTTCCGGCCCCAACTCGCCTATCTTCTAAATGATGCCCGACGACGCCACCCCGCCCGAGTCCGCGCCCCCCGATTCCGCGCCCCTCACCGGCGCGGCCCTGATCAAGGATCAGGTCAGCCGCCTGCCCGACACCCCCGGCGTCTACCGGATGTTCGGCGAGGGCGGGGAGTCGCTCTATGTCGGCAAGGCGCGGTCGCTGAAGAAGCGGGTGATCCAGTATGCCCAGGGCCGTTTCCACACCAACCGCATCGCCCTGATGGTCGACCTGACCCGGTCGATGGAGTTCACCACCACCCGCACCGAGACCGACGCCCTGCTGCTCGAGATCAACCTGATCAAGTCGCTCAAGCCGCGCTTCAACGTGCTGCTGCGCGACGACAAATCGTTTCCCGAGATCGTCATCCGCCGCGAGCACGCCGCCGCCCAGCTGCGCAAGCACCGCGGCGCCCATTCGATCAAGGGCGACTATTTCGGCCCCTTCGCCAGCGCCTGGGCCGTCACCCGCACCCTCAACACCCTGCAGAAGGCGTTCCTGCTGCGGTCGTGCTCCGACAGCGTCTATGAGAGCCGCACCCGGCCGTGCATGCTGCACCAGATCCGTCGCTGCGCCGCCCCCTGTGTCGGGCTGGTGTCGCTGGAGGACTACGGCGGCCTGGTCGATCAGGCCGAGGCGTTCCTGCGCGGCAAGAGCCGGACGGTGATGGCCGCGCTGGGCGAGCAGATGCAGGCCGCCTCGGACGAGATGGAGTTCGAACAGGCCGCCCGCCTGCGCGACCGCATCCGCGCCCTGGCCTCGGTCGCCCAGGACACCCAGATCAATCCCGAGACGGTGGAGGAGGCCGACGTCTTCGCCCTCAGCGCCGAGGGCGGCCAGGCCTGCGTGCAGGTGTTCTTCTTCCGCGCCGGCCAGAACTGGGGCAACCGCGCCTATTTCCCGCGCGTCGACAAGAGCGACACCGACGCGTCGATCATGGCCGCCTTCATCGGCCAGTTCTACGACGACAAGCCGATCCCCCGGCTGATGCTGGTCAGCCACGAGCCGGAAGAGTGCGAGCTGCTGCGCGAGGCC
Source organism: uncultured Caulobacteraceae bacterium (assembly GCA_903870555.1). Lineage (GTDB taxonomy): Bacteria > Pseudomonadota > Alphaproteobacteria > Caulobacterales > Caulobacteraceae > Acaudatibacter > Acaudatibacter boreus. The sequence goes on along the minus strand of CAIQDO010000173.1, from coordinate 3,144 downwards.
TTCTGCCTCAAGAGCGGCCACAAGGTCGACATCGCCAGACCCGCGCGCGGCGAGAAGAAGGGCCTTGTCGACCACGCCCTGACCAACGCCCGCGAGGCGCTCGGCCGACGGATGGCCGAGGGCTCGGCCCAGACGAAGCTGCTCGCCGCCGTGGCCGAGACCTTCGCCCTCGACGCGGCGCCGGAGCGCATCGAGGTCTACGACAACTCCCACATCATGGGGACCAACGCCGTCGGCGGCATGATCGTCGCCGGGCCCGAGGGGTTCCAGAAGAGCCAGTACCGCAAGTTCAACATCAAGAGCACCGAGATCACCCCCGGCGACGACTTCGGCATGATGAAGGAGGTGCTGCGCCGGCGCTTCTCCCGCCTGGCCAAGGAGGAGGAGGCCGGCGAGAATCCGACCCGTCCGGACCTTGTGCTCCTCGACGGCGGCGCCGGCCAGCTGGCGGTGGCGCAGGAGATCATGGCCGACCTCGGCGTCGACGACATACCTCTGGTGGGGGTGGCCAAGGGGCCGGACCGCGACGCCGGCCTGGAGCGGTTCTTCCTGCCCGGCAAGACGCCGTTCATGCTCGAGCCCAAGAGCCCGGTGCTCTACTACCTCCAGCGCCTGCGTGACGAAGCCCACCGCTTCGCCATCGGCACCCACCGGGCAAAACGGTCCGCGGAAATGCTGAAGAACCCGCTGGACGAGATCGACGGCGTCGGCCCGGCGCGGAAGAAGGCGCTGCTGCATGCTTTCGGGTCGGCGCGGGGCGTGTCACGGGCGTCGGTGCAGGATCTGGCCAAGGTGGAGGGGCTCAGCGAGCCGCTGGCGCAGCGGATCCATGATCATTTTCGGAGGGGGTAGGGCGCTGGGCAAGGCGAATCGAAAAGCGCGGCCGAAGCCTGCATCGTGACGCGTAGCCAACGCCTTCCAGCCCCGCCGGCGCAATCACCGTATGCCACGTTCGCAGCTGCGTCTATAAATGTGCGATGATTCGCGAGTCGCCCCGAGGGAGTCTAAGACTACTGACCTTAGCTCGACGCCGCATGCGAAATAAGCCAGATAATATCTGTCCGACGATTTTTGCCGTGTTACAATGCAAATTGGGATGGTTGGGCACCGGCCTGGGAGTCCAAAATCATCGCCCACTTGAATCAGAAGGGCATTCCCGTCCCAAGGCGGAACGGTGACGGTTGGTTGCCGCGAGATGGATGAGATATTTGGCTAGACCTGTCAGCGAATGGGACTACAGTGATCTCCAATCCCTAGTTGGTGTTGAGGAAAACTCGAATCTTGAGTTTAAGCAGTCCGAAGCCCTCGAAAACACCGACAAGAATAAAAACGAGATGGCCAAGGACGTCAGTGCGCTGGCGAATGCGGCTGGCGGCATCATTGTCTATGGAATTGTCGAGGTGAAAGGCGGTCTCGCCGATCATGTCGATAAAGGGACGACGCAAACGCCCGAGTGGATCGACCAGGTTTTGGCTACAAACATCGAGCCCAAGATCGCAAACCTCACCATAAAGCGCATTCCCTTGCCGGCCGGAAAATTCGCATACGTTGTTGACGTGCCAATGGCTGTGACATTCGCTCCGCATCAAGCCAAGGCTCAGAAAAATTATTACAGAAGACACAACACCACTGTCCTAGCGATGCTGGACCACGAGGTTCGCGATCTCATGAGGCGAGCGTCATCGCCAGATTTGTTCTTAAATTACGAATTCATTCCGTGGGATGGAAATCAGTTCGAGGCCTGCATTCGAATAGGCAATCATTCAGAATCTCCCGCACTTTACACGAGCCTTGACCTCGTATTCGAAGATTTTGTGATACCGCCAGTTCCGGTGACAGTGCACTCAATCGGCACACCGGCGGTTTTGTTGGCCGTCGAGTGTCTGAGGGCTTCACCGAGATCCCCTGGGGAGTGAGCTCGGCGCCCGCGCCTCGGGCTTCGCCTCAGGTGTTCAACTCACCCATGCCGATGAGATGGATTACCCCCGTGCCGGGAAGTTCCACGCGCAGCTCCAGCGTGCCGCCGGCGGCCTCGACGAACTTGCGCAGGGTCGAGAGGTAAAGATCGGTCTGGCGCTCGATCTTGGCGACGCCGGGCTGTTTGATCCCCAGGCTCTGAGCGACCTGCTCCTGACTGCGCCGCGCCAGCTTGCGCAAGGCCTTGAGCCCCTCCACCTCGGCGTGAAGCTCTGCCGAGCGCTCCACGACACGCGCCTGGCTCTCGGCCGGCATGGCCGCGATCACCTGTTCCAACGTGCGTCCCATCTAAGACTCCTTCAGACTCTCAAGATACGCCGTGAAGCGCTTGTCCGCCTTGGCGATCAAGGCCTTATAGAACCGCTTCTGGGCGACGCCGGCCTTGTCGGCCGCCACCAGAATGACCCCGCGTCGCGCCGGATCGAACGCGAACGCCGCCCGCCACACGCCATCCTGCGCCGTGAACCGTAGTTCCTTCATGTTGGCGTGGCGTGAGCCGGCCAAGGTGTCGGCATGCGGACGGCCCAGCATCGGCCCGTGCGTCCGCAAGAGCGTGGCCGTCGCCAGCAACGCTTCCTTTACGGCCAACGGCAAGACCTCGAACTCGGGGTCGAAAGCGTCGTGGAACAGAACCTTCCATGGCATGAGATTATATAGCCCCAAAGGTATGTTTTGTCCACCAACGAGACGGCATCGCGCCGCACCGGCCGAGTGCGAACTGCTGCGCGAGGCCTTCGGCCTCAAGAGCGGCCACCAGGTCGACATCGCCAAACCCGCCCGAGCGGATCGAGGTCTACGACAACTCCCACATCATGGGCACGAACGCCGTCGGCGGCATGATCGTCGCCGGGCCGGAAGGGTTCCAGAAGAGCCAGTACCGCAAGTTCAACATCAAGAGCACCGAGATCACGCCCGGCGATGACTTCGGCATGATGAAGGAGGTGCTGCGCCGCCGCTTCTCGCGCCTGGCCAAGGAGGAGGAGGCCGGCGAGAACCCGACCCGTCCGGACCTCGTCCTCCTCGACGGCGGCGCCGGCCAGCTGGCGGTGGCGCAGGAGATCATGGCCGACCTCGGCGTCGACGACGTGCCGTTGGTGGGGGTGGCCAAGGGGCCGGACCGCGACGCCGGCCTGGAGCGGTTCTTCCTGCCCGGCAAGACGCCGTTCA
>CAIQDO010000172.1 GCA_903870555.1 uncultured Caulobacteraceae bacterium | reverse complement strand
TGCGGAAGTTGAAGGCGGCGGTGAGGTCGCCGCACACCGCTCGGCGCCAGGGCGAGATGTTGGGCCCCATCACCCCGAAGCGGCGCTCGAGGAAACGGATCACCGAGGTGTGGTCATAGACCTCCGACGACACCCAGCCGCCCCGGCTCCACGGCGAGATGACGAACATCGGCACGCGGGGGCCGAGCCCGTAGGGCCGGCCCATATAGTCCGGGCGTTCGGCGGCGGCTTCGCTGGCCGTGGCGACAGTGTGGTATTCGCCGGCGGTGTCGACCGTTGATCCGCCCTGGGGCGATCCGTCGGCGGCCAGGGACGGCGGCGCCGGCGGCGGGACGTGGTCGAAGAAGCCGTCGTTCTCGTCGAACATCAGCAGCAGCACGGTCCGCGCCCAGACGGCCGGGTCGGCGGTCAGGGCCTCGATCACCCGCGCGGTGTAGTCGGCGCCCTGGGCGGGGCTGGAGGGGCCCGGGTGTTCGGAGTCGGCGGCCGGGGCGATGATCCAGGACACCTGCGGCAGGGCCCCGGACAGCACGTCCGCCTTCAGCCCGTCGAGCAGACGAGTCTTGAAGCTGAGGCCGTAGAGCCGAGGGTCCGAGCCCGCCGCCCGGGCGGCGCTGTCGCGATAGGTCTTGAAGCCGGCGGTGGGATTATCGGTGAAATTGTCCTTCTCGTCCTGATAGACGCGCCAGGTGACACCGGCGGCGAGCAATCTCTCCGGGTAGGTCGTCCAGCGGTAGCCATCGGGATGTCCGCCGGCCTCGGCGAAAGTGTCGTGCGAGTTGCTGATCGCCGGGCCGCCGTGGCGGCCGGAGGGATCGTTGGTCCCGCTCCACAGGAACAGGCGGTTGGAGTTGGTGCCGGTCTGGATCGCGCAGTGGTAGGCGTCGCAAACGGTGAAGGCGTCGGCCAGTGCGTACTGGAAGGGAATGTCCTCGCGCCGGTAATAGCCCATGGCGTGCTCGCCCTTGGCGGCGGGCCAGCGGTGCATCCGCCCCTCGTCCCAGGCCGCCTGGGCGTCGAACCAATTGTGCGGCGTGCCCTCCACCCTCATGTGGCGGAAGTCCTGGGCGGTATTGAGCGGGAAGGGCGCGATCAGCGGCGGGCCGCCGCGGGCGGTGTCATTGGCCTGGGTCCAGACGGTGGCGCCCACCCGGCCCGGCGCGTCGGGGACCGGGATGGGGAAGCGGTCGGCGAAGCCGCGCACGCCGTTCATCGCGCCGAAATAGTGATCGAAGGCGCGGTTTTCCTGCATCAGGATGACCACGTGCTGGACGTCGGCGATCGTGCCGGTCCGGACGTCCGCGTCGATGGTCAGGGCCCTGGCGATGGCCGGCGGCAGCAGGGCGGCGGCCGAGGCGGCCAGCAGGATCTGGCGGCGGTCGATGTCCATGGGTCTGCTCCTTGACGATGGGCATTCCTTATCGCGCCTCCGCGCGACGGCGGTGTGAAAATTCGCCCGATGCATCCAACACCAGTCTGGACCGTTGTCGGCGGGACGGCCTGGAGCGACTTCGCCCGGGCGGGTCCCTTTCAGACCTCGGATGTCGCCCCTGCGCCCCCTTTCCACCGCCGCCGAAGCCCAGATCGGCGTGTCGATCCGAGTTGGCATCGCCCCGCCGATGCCGGCCCATGGCTATGGCGGCCAGGGTTACGGCGGTGTCTGACGCCCTGGATCAGCGATGCGTAGCGGAGGGACGCCCCTTAGAGCGGCGTGCGTGATTCAAGACTCACGCTCGCCGGTCTAGATTTTTGATTTCGCATCGTTTTTGCGGAAAATCGGTTCCCACTTTTCCGCACGATGCTCTAGCCCCGCCAGTCGGCAACGAAGCGGCACCTGTCGTCGCCGCGGGCCTCGCAGTGGGTCTCGACGACCAAGGTGCGGCGCGACACCAGCACCTGGAACAGCCGCTGGAACACCGCCGCGTGCCAGACGCACAGCGGCTCGCCGGCGATCTCGCCGGCGCACAGGGGGTTGCCCCTGAGGGTGAACACCGCCTGCGATCCGGAGACCGAAGCCTCGAACCGGCTTGAGCCGGCGAAGGTCCAGGCGTTGGCCCGGATCGCGCGCACCAGGATCTGGGCGGCGGGGCCGGCCGGAAGGACCTTCAGCAGCGCCTGCGCCGGCGCCGGGATGCGGTTGGCCAGGATGTAGTCGGCCGTCCGTCGGCCCGCCTCCGCCAGGGTGGCGTTCGCCTCGCCCGCCGGAAGGACGGTCCGCACCTCCCGGTGCAGCCGGGCCACGCGGCGCTCGTCGACCATCGCGCCCGGCGGGGCTTCCAGCCAGTCGGCGGCGCCGGCGTGGCGGAACAGAGGCCCGATCAGATCCGCGAGATCGCGGGCCTTGAGCGCCTCGACGAGCTGCAGCACGGCGTTGGGACCGATCCGGGCGACGCCCGGATCGTCCTCGGCGACCGCGTCAAATGTGGGCGACGCCGACAGGCTCATGCACCTCGCCTTCGAGTTCGAGGTCGGAATCGATCTCGTGGGGGTGGCTGTGATCGTGCGGCTCGGGACCGCAAGCGGCCACCGTGGTCACCGGCGTCGCCTTGGCGGCCAGCGCCCTGGCCTTGCGGGTGTTGTCGGCCGCGACCTTCCAGTCCTCCATTCCGGCAGGAGCCGGGGCGGTGTCGCCTCGCTTGTCGAAGTGGAAGTCCACGGTCTTTTTCGACTGCGGGCCCCAGTAACCGACCTTGCCCAGGTCGTAGAAGCTGCGCGCGAAGCCGGCCTTCAGGAAGGCGTACAGACAGCCCAGCAGATAGCGTCGTCTGAGTCCCTTGCCGTCCCAAGGGTAGGAGAAGAACGCCTTGAACATGTAGAATCGGCGATAGTTGTTCATCACCCGATCGAGCAGCTCGCCGCGCTCCATCGCCTCAGGTTTGATGATCGGAGTGACGAAGTTGTATTTGTCGAAGTCGTAGACCTCGACCTTGTCGCTCAGTTCCTTGAACAGATTGGTAAAGGGCCAGGGCGTGTACATCGACCAGTTGGCCAGGTCTGGCTTCCAGTCCATCGCCATGCGGAAGGTCTCTTCCAGCGTTTCGGCCGTCTCATTCTCCAGGCCGACGATGAACTGCGCCTCGACGACGATGCCGGCGTTGCGCAGCAGCTGGATCGCCTTCTTGTTGTCGGCGACCTTGGTCTCCTTGTTGAAGCGGTCGAGCTTCAGCTGGGCCGCCGCCTCGGTG